>JBOHBE010000420.1:0-8261 GCA_050698235.1 Gaiellales bacterium | reverse complement strand
GCCCCTACTACGTCTTTCACCCGCACGGGCCCGACCGCGTCCGCGCGGCGGTCCCCGACGTCCGCCTGATCCTGATGCTCCGCGACCCCGTCATCCGCGCGGTCTCGCAGTATCAGCAGGAGTACGCGCGCGGCTTCGAGGACGCCGAGACCTTCGAGCGTGCGCTGGAGCTCGAGCCAGGCCGGCTGGACGGCGAACGCGAGCGGATGCTCGCCGATCCGGGCTACGACAGCCACGCGATGCAGCACTACGCGTACGTCGCCCGCGGCGAGTACGCGACTCAGCTTGAGGCGTGGCGCGCACGGTTCGACCCCGACCGGCTCCTGGTCGTCCAGGCCGAGGAGTTCTTCACCGCACCCGAGACGGCCTACCGCGGCGTGCTCGAGTTCCTGGGGCTTCCCGTTCCGGCGCGGCCGCCGCAGTTCAAGGCGCACAACGCACGGCCGGCCGGCGGCATGGCGCCCGAGACGCGCGCGCGCCTGGCCGAGCACTTCACGGAGCCGAACCAGCGCCTCGAGGAGCTGCTCGGGCGGCGGCTGGGATGGACGGCCGTCGATGGCTGACGAGGGCGTCCGGGCCGAGCGCGAGTCCGACCTGAAGACCGTCGCCCGCGGCGGCACGCTCAACTTCGCCGGGTCGGTCGTGAACGGCGTCCTCCAGTTCGCGCTCGTCGTCGTCGTGACGCAGGCGCTCACCAAGAGCGAGGCCGGCGCCTTCTTCGTAGCGGTCGCCCTCTTCATCATCCTCTCGAACACCTGCGAGCTGGGGGCCGACACGGGCCTGACCCGGATGATCCCGCGCCTGCGCGTGCTCGGCCGGATCGCGGACATCCGCCGCAGCATGGCGGTCGGGATCCTGCCCGGGTTCGTGGCGGGCATCATCCTGGCCGAGCTCACGTTCTTCCTGGCCGACCCGCTCGCGGCGATCTTCACGAACCACCAGCACGCCGACGCGGATCGGGTGGCGACGTACATCCGCGTCCTGGCGGCATTCCTGCCGGTGTCGGCGGCCTACACCGTCTCGATCGCGGCGACCCGCGGTTTCGGGACGATGCTTCCGAACGCGCTCGTCGACCGGATCGGGCGGGCGCTCTTCCAGCTCATGGGCGTCGGCGCGGTCGTGATCGCCGGCGGCGGCGCGTTCGGCGTCGCCCTGGGGTGGGGGATACCGATCGCCGCGGCCTTCGCGATCACGCTGGTGTGGCTCGTCAGGCTGATCACGAAGGTCGAGCACGCGCCGGGCGAGCGCGTCGCGCCGACAGCGGCCGGGGCCCTCTGGTCGGAGTTCTGGAAGTTCACCGCGCCGCGCGGTGTGACCGGCGTCTTCCAGGTCACGATCCTCTGGATCGGCACGCTCCTGGTCGGGTCGCTCCTCGACACCGCGCACGCCTCGGTCTACACCGCGGCGACGCGCTACCTCGTCGCCGGCTCCGTCGTCAACTACGCGATCATCACCGCGATCGCGCCGAAGCTCTCGGAGCTCCTGTCGGGGAACGAGTACGAGCGGGCTCGCGACGTCTACCAGGTGGCGACGTGCTGGCTGATGACGCTCGCCTGGCCGCTCTATTTCACGCTCGCCGTGTTCGCGCCGCTTCTGCTCAAGGTGTTCAAGCCGCAGTACGTGTCCGGCGCGTCGTCGCTCGAGCTCCTCGCCGTCACGATGCTCGTGGCGACGGCAATCGGGCCCGTCGACATCGTGCTCCTGATGGGCGGGCGCAGCATGTGGAACCTGTTCAACGTCGTCGTCGCGCTCACGCTCAACCTCGCGCTCAGCTTCTTGCTCATCCCGCAGATCGGCATCGCCGGGGCGGCGTGCGCTTGGGCCGCGTCGATCCTCTTCAACAACATCGCGCCGCTCGCCGAGATCCGCGCGTTCCTGAAGCTGCATCCCTTCGGGCGGGGCTTCCCGGTCGTCAGCACGAGCGCGGCGCTCTGCTTCGGCGTGTTCGGGATGGCGATCCGGATGAGCGTCGGGCTCAGCATCCCGTCCTTCGTCGTGTACCTGGTGGTCGCGTCCGTCGCCTACGCAGCGCTCATGTGGCGGTTCCGCAGCCGTGCCGAGCTCGAGCTGCTCGCGGGCACGCTCCGCGCTCGCCGCGGTGGCCGCGCGCGGCCCGTTACGGCGTAGTCGCCGGCGCCTGCAGCGCGTTCTCGAGCTGGATCGCCTCGGCGGTCGGCGATCCCGTCGCCTGGAGGAGGCCGAAGCCGCCGCCGCGGGCCAGGTTCCAGCGCGTCCACGAGACGCCCTCGCTGTCGAACAGGTCGAGCATCTGGCGCTGGTACTCGAGCGCTCCCGGGACGCCGGTGTGGATGCCCCACTCGCCGATCAGGAGCGGTATCCGCCACTGCGATGTGCGCTCCAGCGGCACCGAGAGCACGGCCGCCTGCGACGACGCCGTCCCCGCGTATCGCTCGGCCTTCTGGTTGTGCGTCGCGGGCCAGCTCGGCGTCCAGTCGTTGCCGTTGGACGTGAGGCCGATGCCGGGGATGCCGTTGAAGTAGTCGTGGTAGTCGAGCGCGAGATGGTCGAGCGAGCCGAACGCCTTCAGGTCGGCCGTGCCGACGCCCTCACCGCCGCCGCGGCACATGATGAACACCGTGCGCTTCGGGTCGACGGCGCTGATCACCTTGCGGATCTCGGCCTGCCACTGAAGCATCGTGTCGGTCGCGGCGGTCGAGTCGCCCAGCCCGCCGGGGTGCGGCTCGTTGAAGATCTCGTACCCGACGACGTTCGGGGCATCGGCGTACCGGGCGGCCATCATGCCGGCGAACGCCGCATATGCGTCCTCGGAGCGCGCCGCCTCGGTCGTCCAGAACGCCTCCTTGGCGTCGGACTCGCCGTTCTTGGTGTCGGCGAAGCGGCCGTCGGCGTAGTACCAGTTCGGGATGCCCGACGCGTTGCAGACGGCGACGTTCTGCTTGCACTCGACCTTCGCGAAGTACGGCGACCAGTGGAACTGGTGGAAGTCGATGAGGACGTTCACGCCCGCCTTCTGGAAGTCGCTCACGGCGGTATCGAGCCGCTGGAGGAAGGCCTCGTCCCACTGGTGCTTCGACCCGTCGGGCGCCGTGGGCTCGACCGTGCTCCACGGAGCCGAGATCCGGACGAAGTTCGCCCCCATCGCGGCCGCCTTGTCGTAGACGATCGAGCTCGAGTTGACGGCCACGTTCACGCCCCGGAGCACGACGGGGGAGCCCGACCGGGCGTCGACGAATCGCCCGTTCTGCGTGGTGATCCACGGGGCCACCGCATTCGTCGCTTGATGCGGGAGCTTGACGCGGTGCGGCTTGGCCTCGGACGACGCGCAGCCCGCCGAGATCAGCGCAAGCGACGCCGCCGCCAGGAGGAGCCTCGTCCACATGATTCCAGTGTACGGCTGCCTCTCCCGTTGGGAAGCGGCCTGTCATACTCGTCCAATCGAGACCAGCCCCGAGACCCTGGCACGCCGATACGTCGAGACGATCACCCGGGTCGCCGCGCGCGGCGGCGACGACGAGGTGCTCGAGCTGGTGCACCCCTCCGCCGAGCTGCGGCCGATCATCACGGGTACCGTGCACCGGGGTCGCGACGGCGCCGCGGCGTGGCTCAAGGCGGCCCGCGAGGCGCTCGTGTGGGAGCCCGTCATCCGCCGCGTGGTCCGGGTCGACGACTCGACGGCCGTCGCCATCATCCACCTGCACGCCTCGCGCCCCTCACAGGGAATCGTCGACTCTGACATCGCCTGGGTCGCCGAGTTCACCGACGGCCTGCTGTGCCGCGCGACGGCCTATCCGAGCGTCGACGGCCTCCCCGACCGGGTCCGCGCCGCACTCCAGTCGTAGACGCAACATCGGGGTCTGACCGCGTTGTTGCGTGGCGCTATTCGACGAACTCCGCGAAGCCCTGCTGGGAGCGGCCGCCGATCCGGGTGAAGTCGCCGCCGACCCCGAGCGTCGTTCCGGAGCCGGTGAGAGCGAACACGCCGAGCGAGCTGTTGGCGCTCGGATCCCAGCTCGTCAGGGCGCCCGTGGCCTCGTCGACAGCGAGCAGCTTGTGCCGTGTGGTCGACGTGTTGCAGGTGTGCATGCCGCCCTGCATCCCGCAGTAGTTGTCGTAGTGCCCGCCGACGTAGACCTCGCCGCCGAGCGTCGCGATCGCCTGGACGTTGCCGTCGGTGCCGCCCTGCCAGACGAGCGCCCCGGTCGTCAGATTGAGGTCGGAGAAGTTGCCCCCGCCGCCGGCGCCGGCGATGAAGACACCGCTCGCGTCGACGGCCATGTCGACGACGGCGTAGGACAGCCCGTGTGAGAACGAGGAGATCGGCGCGCCCGTCGTCGGGTCGAGTGCGGCGACGTGGCGGCGGCTCGCACCGTTGATCGTCGTGAAGTTGCCCGCGACGTAGACGCGGCTTCCGTCGACGGCCATGTCGACGGCCTTCACACGGTCGTTCGCCGCGGGTGCCCACGTCGTGCTGAGCGCGCCGGTGGTGGCGTCGAACGCGGCGAGGTTCGCCCGCGCCGTGCCGTTGACGCTCCCGAACGACCCGCCCGCGTAGAGCGTGTTACCGGAGAGCGCGAGCGAGTTCACCGTGCCGCTCGGCCGCGGGGCGAAGCCGGCGATGACCGCACCGGTCGTCGGGTCGACCGCGGCCAGCCGCGAATGCGATGCACCGCCGACAGACGAGAACGAGCCGCCGAGGTAGATCGTCCCGCTGCTCGCGGCGAGCGTCTGCACGGTGCCGTTCGCGTTCGGGTTCCATGGCAGCACCTGGCCCGTCGCCTGGCTGAGTGCGGCGACGTGGTTTCGGGTGACGCTGCCGGACGACGAGCCGGCGGGTCGGACGGCGGTGAAGCCCCCGCCGATGTAGATGACACCGTTCTGGATGACGATCGCGTTCACGCGACCGTTCGTCTGGTAGGTCGGGAGCGGGGTGGTGTGGACGATCGCGGCCTGCGCGGCGGGCGCGACGAACGCGCCGGCGGCGAGGACTGCGGCGACGACCAGCGCTCTCTTGCGCCCATGGCGCTGCGAGCTCTTCCCGAACATGAGTGACCCCCCAGCTTTACCGGTTCCCGGCTCCAAGGTACCCCTGCCCCGGCCGGTGGACAAGCGGGGAGTTTCGCAACCGTTTACCTACAGGACAAGGCCCCGGATCACATCGGCCTCGTCGGGCTCGTCGCCGAAGCCGAGGTAGGCGCCGCGGACGACGGTCCAGGCTCGGATGCGGGCCTCGTCGAGGCCGATGGCCGCGAACGCCGCGATCCGGCGCTCGGTGCGCTCGGCCGTCATCACGGAATCGAGCGGGTTCCAGAGGAAGCTCGGGACGTCGAACTCCGGCTCGCCGAGCATCGCCTTGGTGTCGATCACGACGTATCCCTGGCCGTGCCGCAGGATGTTGTGGTGGTGGAAGTCGCCGTGGACGAGCGTCGTCCGCCCGGGGTCGAGCGTCGCGTAGAGCTTGCGCGCGAGCGGTATCAGCCCGGCGCCGTCGGGCTCCGCCTGGTCGAGCCAGGCCGGGACGTGGTCGCCGATCCACCGAAACGGCGCGCCCGCTGGCTGCCACAGGCGGTGGGCCAGCTCGATCGCGATCGCCGTCGCCTCGTCGTCGGGGAGCGTCGAGATGTCGTTCCCGGGATCGGCGCGCTCCATCAGGAGGGCCCGGCGGGCCGGGTCGCGTCGCAGGAGGCGGACGGCGCCGGCGCCGGCCCAGAGCTCGAGGGCGTCGGCTTCGTGATCGGACTCGTCGTCCTCGGCAGGGGTGATCTTCAAGACCGCATGCGGCCCCGCCGGGGCGACGAAGGAGTAGCGGGCCAGCCGGTAGGGCGGGCCGAGCTCGAGACCCCAGTCGGCGGCGACCTCGCGGGCGGCGGCCTCCAGCTCGCGCATCCTGGCCGGGGCGAGTGCGTCGTCGTCGCGCTCGTCCGGAGGCGTCACGGCGGTTAGCCTAGTCGCGATGGGATGCGTCGGCGTTTGCGGATCGGTCAACATGGACGTGTTCGGCTACGTCGAGCGCCTGCCGGCGCCGGGCGAGACGCTGCGGGGCTCGCGGCTCGTGTATGCGCCCGGCGGGAAGGGCGCGAACCAGGCGGTGGCTGCGGCGCGCCTGGGGGGCAGGGTGCGCTTCACCGGCGCCTGTGGCCGGGACGAGTTCGGCGACGAGCTCGCGGCGGCGCTCCGCGACGACGGGGTGGACATCTCGAGCCTGCGCCGAGTCGACGTGGCCACCGGGGTCGCGCTGATCCTCGTGGACGACGCCGGCGAGAACCAGATCGTCGCGATCCCGGGCGCGAACGACTCGGTCGGGCCGCCCGCCCCTGACGCCGAGGTCGACGTCTGGCTCGTCCAGGCCGAGATCCCGCTCGACGCGGTCGAGGGGACGCTCGCCGTCGCCCGGGCGACCGGTGCGACCGCGGTGGTGAACCCGTCACCGGCGGGCCGGATCCCCTCCGCGCTGGTCGCCGGGTACGACGTCGCTATCGTGAACGAGACGGAGCTCGACGCCCTCGGGGGCGAGCATCCGCCGCACGTCGTCGTGACGCTCGGCGAGCGCGGGGTCCGCATCCTCCCGGAGGGCGCGGAGCTCCCGGCGCTCCCAGCCCGCGTCGTCGACACGACCGGCGCCGGCGACGCGCTCGCGGGTGGGGCCGCGGCGGCGCTGGCCGAGGGACGGTCGCTCGAGGACGCGCTCGCGTGGGGGATCGCGACGGCCTCGCTCGCGGTCGAGCGGCCCGGCTGCCAGCCGGCGATGCCGAGGCGAGCGGAGGTCGAGCATCGGATGCGAGGTGCGGGCCAGCGGTGACCACCAAGCCGACCCCGATCGTGCTCGACTGCGACCCCGGTCTCGACGACGCGATCGCGATCATGGTGGCGCTCGGGAGCCCCGAGGTCGAGGTGCTCGCCGTGACGACGGTCGCGGGGAACGCGCCGCTTCACCACACGACCGCGAATGCCATCCGGGTGCTCGACCACCTCGAGCGCGCCGACATCCCCGTCGCCGCCGGCGTCGACCGGCCGCTTGTCCGCGAGCCGTACGCCGCCCGCGACGTGCATGGCGAGACGGGCCTCGGCGGGCCGGACCTGCCGCCTCCGGCGCGCTCCCCGGTCGCCGCGCACGCGATCGACCTGATCGCCCAGATCGCGACCTCGTCGGCCCGCCCGGTGACGCTCGTCGCGACCGGCCCACTGACGAACGTCGCCCTCCTCGCCGCCCGGCACCCCGCCGCGGCGGCGGCCCTCGAGCGCGTGGTCTTCATGGGCGGCTCTATCGGACTCGGGAACATGACGCCGGCGGCCGAGTTCAACATCTGGGCCGACCCGGACGCCGCCCAGCGGGTCGTCTCGAGCGGGCTCGACGTCACGATGGTCGGGCTCGACGTCACCCACAAGGTGCTGTTCACGCCGGAGGAGAACGACCGGCTGCGCGAGCGCGGCCGCGCGGGCCGCCTGACGGCAGAGCTCGTCGACTTCTACCGCCGCTCGAACCCGGGAAGGCCGGGCGTCCCGATCCACGACGCCGTGGCTGTCGCGCAGGCCGTCCGCCCGGCGCTCCTCACGCTCGCCGACTGCCACGTCGAGGTCGACTGCGGGTCGGTGAGCCGAGGCCGGACGCTGGTCGACCTCCGCAGGGTGACGGGGCACGAGCCGAACGCGCACGTCGCCGTCGACATCGACCCCGGCTTCAGCGAGTTCATGGCCGACCGGATCGCCGCACTTCGCTGATCCTTCACCATGTACCGCATTTGGGGGAGGCGGTCCGAAGTGTGGCGGGGATAGTCTGGCCACGAGTCGGCAGAACCCTGGCGGTGGCCGGCTCGACCCCCACCTGTGACGAACGACGCTGAGCACCTGAGGCTGCCCACCGGCCTCCCGGCCGACATCGCAGTGAGCGACGCGCCGGTCGTAGTCATGCGGGCCGACGGCTCGATCCTGTACGCGAGCGAGGCCTACTGTCAGCTGGTCGGAAGCACGCGCGACGAGCTGCTCGGCCTGCGCGCCGACCGCGCCGACATCGCCAGCTCGGCGGAGCGCACGCGGTGGATCATCGACCGCACCTCCGAGGTCGGGACCGCGTTCAAGTATCGGCGGCTCTATGGCACGCCGAGCGGTGACCGCCTGGTCGACGTGAGCGTCCACCGCGTCGCCGACGACCTCGTCGTGACCACCATGGCCTACGTGACCGATGAGGACGACGTCCAGAGCGACACGGAGATGCTCGGATCGTTCCTCGACGCGGTGCCGCTGGGAGTCGTCGTGTACGACCGCGCGCTTCGGATCGTCAGGGT
>JBOHBE010000419.1:0-5598 GCA_050698235.1 Gaiellales bacterium | reverse complement strand
GATAGGTAGAGGGAATGGGTCGTGCGCTTTCACGCTCACTCGCGGTGGTCGCGTTGCTCGCCGTGGTCTTGGCCACGTTCGGTGTGGTCACGCCGTCGCTTGCCCGCATCACGGGCCGCGACGACTCGCCGCGTGTGCACGATCCGGCGTGGCTCTGGCAGAGCCACGTCTACGGAGGCGACTCGACCCCGGCCGACGCCACCGCTGCCAAGCCGCAGGCGGTCAAGCGCAGCCACCGGCCGTACAAGCCTCCCGTCGCGCACACGGCTCACAAGCCCGCGGCCGCGACGGCGAGCTCCTGGCCTCAGCCGTAGCGGACGAGGCCGACGTGCCGGGCCTCGGCAATGCGCGTCGCGTCGGCGAACCGGTACACGAGCAGGTTGCCGGTCTGGCGCCCAGGAGTGGGGTAGACCAGCGTGCCCGTCGCGGTCTGCCCGGGGGCGAGCGACACGCCGACGAGGGGATGGTCGACCTTCGCGGTCGGCGACGCGAAATACGCGTGGTTCTTCGAGTCGAGCAGCCAGATCTGGGTCGGCGCCACCGTCTGATTCGCACCTGACGTGTTGGTGAGCGTCACGCGTACCACCGCGAAGATGGTCGTCCCGGGCGGGAGTGTGGCATCGACGTGGCGCGTCCACTCGACGCCGTCGACCTTGACCGAGACGTCGTCGAGGACGAGCTTCGCTCCGAGCGGCGCCACCGTGTAGACCTTGCCGTCGGTGTAGGTCACCGTGCCCGACACGGGCAGTGTCGACGACGGCGGTGCGGTGTTCGAGTCGGCCGACGACGCGCCGTTCCCCCCGCCCGAGCAGCCGGCAGTCGCGATGACCGCGACCAGGAGGGCGATCGCGCGCCTCACGCCTCGGACTCGTCCTCGGACTGGCGGCGGAGTTCGGCCACCGACAGTCCCTCGAGCGACAGGAAGATGAACCCGATGCCGACCGCCAGGGCCGCCTCGATCAGCTGGAGGCCGATCGAGAACGTCAGCGCCAGATCGCTCGCCACGGGATAGAGGACGCTCAGCCCGCCGGCCGTCGCCCCCTGGAACACGCCGACGTTGCCCGGCGTGATGGGGAAGAGCTGCACGAGGTTCGAGGCGAGGAACACGACCCCCGCCGCCCCGAGGCCCTCGTCGATCCCGTACGCCCGAAGCGCCCAGTAGATGCCCGCCAGCTGCATGATCCAGCTGATCGCTGCCATCACGAGGCCCCACCCGAGCAGACGCGGCCGCCGGAAGATGGCCTGGCCCTCGCGCAGGCCGCGCATGGTCGAGGTGAGGCTGATGCCGAGCAGGTGCCACCAGCGCTCGACGTACGGCGCCGTCGGAACCATGCGGCGGCGCTGGATCCGGCCGGCGACCTCGATCCCCGCCGCGACGAGCGCGACGAAGAGGACGACGCCCGACAGGACTGCGAGGAGCCGCACCGCCTGCTGGGGCACGGGCGTGAAGACGACCACGCCCACGAGCACGCCGACCAGCATGATCCCGCTCAGGATCTGCTCGGTCACGAGAGTGCCGACGAGCGTCGTCACCCGCACGCTCCGGCCGCGGGCGACGAGCTTGCGGCGGAGCACCGTCACCCGCGCCACCTCTCCGAGACGGGCGATCAGCACCGTGTTCAGGAGGAAGCCGATGAAGATGGCCGGGATGACTTCGCGCACCGACACGTCGAGCGGCCGGCCCTCGTCGTCGCCGGGCACGGCGTCGAGCGCCGCCTTCCATGTGAGCGACTTGGCGGCGACCGACCCGAGGTTCGCGATGAGCGCCGCGAGCACGTACACGGGGTCGACGTCGGTGAAGACGTTGGCGATGACCTGGAGCGAGAAGCGCTGCGAGACGAGCAGCACCAGGGCGGCGACGACGATGGCGAAGGCCGCGGCCTTGAACGCCGTCCGCCGCTGCGGGCGCAGCTTCTCGGCGAGCTGCGAGACGGTCACCGTCTCGAGCCCGCGCTCCCGCAGGGTCTCGAGGATGTGCGGCACGGCTTCGACGGTCTGCGACCTGTCGCCGCCCTGCCCGGAGCCGTCGCCGTCGTGCAGGAGCAGGATGGCGCCCGGTCGCAGCACGTTCTGGCATCGGGCGACGATCGCGTCGACTCCCGGCCGTGCCGTGTCGAAGATCGCCCCGTTCCATCCGACCATCCGGTAGCCCTGTTGTCCGGCCACCGCCGAGACGAACGGGTTTCGGAAGCCGTGGGGCGCACGGAAGAGCTTCGACGCCCTGCCGTCGACGGCGGCGGCGAGCGCGCTGTCGGCCTCCCGGAACTGGTGCACGATCGCCCGCGGGCCGGCGAACACGAGCAGGGAGTGGTCCTCGCCGTGGCTGGCGAGCTCGTGGCCCTCGGCCACGATCCTCTGTGCGATGTCGGGATACGCCCGCACCTGGCGGCCGAGCGCGAAGAACGTCGCCCGGGCACCCGCGTCGCGCAGCGCGTCGAGCACCCCCGGCGTCCACTCGGGACTCGGGCCGTCGTCGAAGGTGATGGCGACCATCGGCTCGGCTGTCGAGCCGAGGCCGACGACCCGTCCGAAGAGGCGGGCGTTCGGCGTGAACGTCGCCCATGCCACCGCCATCAGAATCAGGACCGCGATGGCGACGACGACCTCGCCGGGCCGCCCCCCGACCTCCTCTCCGACCACCGCCGCCACCGTCAGCCAGACGGCGGCGGCGACTATGAAGCGAACGATGACTTCGCGCTTGCCCATACAGGCCTGACCCCGGCGAGCAGGTCGTCGTAGTAGGTCTCCAGCTTGGCGGCAACCCGCGGCCAGGCGTAGTGCTCGAGCGCCGTCCGGCGTCCGGCCTCGCCCATGCGGCGGCGCTCGTCGGGGTCGTCGAGGATCCTGGCGAGGGCGGCGGCGAACCGCTCGGCGTCGTCGGCAGGGTGCACGAGCATCCCCTGGACGCCGTCCTGCATCAGGAGCTGGAATCCCGAGATGCGGCTCGCGACCACGGGCTGCCCGCAGCTCATCGCCTCGAGCAGCACCATGCCGAACGACGCCCGGTTGCAGGGCGTGCAGAAGACGTCTCCGGCCACGAGGTGGTTGGGCCGGCTGCGGTTCAGGCGGCCGGCGAAGAGCACGTGGGGGCGCTGCTCCTCGCGGATCTGGTGCTCGTACTTCGCCCGCAGCGGGCCGTCGCCCACGACGACCAGGCGGACGTCGCCGCGCTCGCTCTGGAGGATGCGATGCGCCTCGATCATCGTCCCGAGGCCGTTTCGGGGGTCGAACCGCCCCACGAAGACGATCGTCTGGCCCTCGCCTCTGACCCCGGGCGCCGGCTCGGCGTCGGGTGAGAAGTGGTCGGCGTCGATCCCGTTCGGGATCACGTCATAGGCATACGGGTAGTAGGGCGCCAGCGACCCGATGCAGGCCTCCGACACGCAGATCCGGCCGTCGAGGCGCTCGATCCACGGCCGCGTCCACTCGGCCAGGATGTCCATCCCGATGGTCTGCGGGAAGACGCTGTGGAACGTGGCGACGACCACGGCGTCGTCGGGCGCGTTGCCGATCGCCCAGGCGGGGAATGGCGGGTTGTACGGCGCGTGGACGTGGATCACGTCGAAGCCGCGGTTTCGGAAGAAGTCGCGCAGCTGGCGCCCGAGCCAGGGCCACATCGTGTGCAGCGTCTGGGCGTTGTTTCCCCACCGCGGCACGTACAGCGGAACGGCCGCCCCCAGGCGTGCGATCTCGAACGTCGGCTCCGGGACGGGCATCGCGTCGTCCTGCACGGGAGGCGTGCGGAGGATCCGCCCGGTGACGACCGTGACCTCGTGGCCGCGCGCCTGGAGGCTGCGGGCCTGGCCGTCGACGTGCTCGGTGATGCCGCCGAGGGACGGGTAGTAGAAGTCGGTGACGATGGCGATTCGCACGGCGTGTGATCGTAACCCAGGCGCCTTCGCTGGCACTCTCGGGCCCAGTGCGCCAGGTTGCCGTCGGTATACTGAACTTGGATGCCGATCTACGAGTACCGCTGCCAGAACGACCACCGGTTCGAGGTTCTCCAGAAGTTTGCGGACGACCCCATAACCGAGTGCGAAGTCTGCGGCGCGCCGGCCCAGCGGGTGCTGCACCCGGTCGCAATCCACTTCAAGGGCTCGGGCTTCTACTCAACCGACTACGGCCGGCGCAAGAAGGCCGCGTCGGAGGGCAAGTCCGAGGGATCGAGCGATGGCAAGTCGTCCGAGAAGTCCGAGAAGAAGAGCTCGGAGGGCGGCAGCAGCGAGCCCAAGAAGGCCGCGGAGGCGTAGCCGGCCACCCGGCTGCTACTCGCGCCGGCTGCCAGCCCACTCGTAGACGTCGCCCTCGTGGATCGCGGCGTAGACGGCGTCGCGCGTCTCGTTCGCGTCTTCGGCCGTCAGCGTGCGAGTCGGATGCCGCAGCACGAGGCGCACCAGCACGTTCTTCTGTCCGGCTCGCAGGCCGATGCGCGCGATCGCCTGGGGAGGGAGGAGCTCCGCCGGCGTCTCGGCGACGACCGCGACCTCCTCGACCGCCTCGAGGACGGCGGGCGCCATCCGCTCGCGGATGCGGTCGCCGAGCTCCTCGGCGGTCAGGTCCACCGCGACCGCGATCGAGAGGTCGCGCCGCGTGGGCGGCATCGTGCTCACCGGGCTGTACGGCTCGAGGTCGAGCATCTGGCGCGCGACGCGCGGATCGCCGGACCGGAGTAGGCGGATGTCGGTCACGCCCTTTCGCAGCATAAGCGCCCGGTCGAGACCCAGGCCCAGCGCGAGCCCGGACCACATGGTCGGGTCGAGCCCACCGGCACGGAGCACGTGGCCTCCGGCCAGGCCGCATTCGAGCAGCTCGACCCACGCGCCGTCCACGTCGACCTCCACCTCGCAGCCGGCGGTGGTGTACGGATGGGATGCGTCGAGCGTCCGGTGCCGCGACCCGGGCACGATCGCCGAGACGACCAGCGCGACCATCTCGTCGAGGTCACCTGCGGTCAGAGGCTCGCCGCGGCGCACCCGCCACAGGTCGAGCTGGTGGGGCTCGCCGACGTGCAGGCGGTCGACCACGTCGCGGCGGTAGACGAGCCCCGGGCACGCCACCACGAGGTCGACGGCATCGCCCGTGTCGACGAGCCGCCGGATCGCCTCCGGCACGGTCGCCGTCATGTGCGTGCGCAGGAGGCGGCGGTCGTCGACGTAGCGCGTGTAGCGGGCCTCCCGGGCCGGCGCATCCGCGGGGTAGCCGAGCGTCTCGTAGTTGTCGGCGATCGTGACGATCGGGCTCGACCGGTGCACGAGCACCGGGCACCGCCAGGCGCGTTCGAGGGCGTCGGCGATCGAGCCCGCCACGAGTTGCATGGCGTGCGGCCCAGAGGCCGGATCGGACAGGTCGCGCAGCGCGAGCGCGCGGTCGAGCTGGTCTTGGGTGATGGCGGGGTGCATCGAGATCCTCCAGCGATGAACGGACGGGGAACCGGGAGGCCCCGGCCGCCGTGCGGCTGAGAGGAAGGCGATGCGTCCGGCTACGAGCGCCGGGCGAGCGCAACCACCCCAGCCAGCGGCCGGGGCGGGATAAAGGATCTGGCGCTCGTGGTCATCACAACTTGGAGTCTAGCCGCCGAACCCCGTGGGGCCTGGCCCC
>JBOHBE010000418.1:0-3303 GCA_050698235.1 Gaiellales bacterium | reverse complement strand
CTCCTGGACGGCGTCCTCGGCCTCGAACGGCGAGGCGAGCATCCGATAGCAGTAGCCGGTCAGCTCGGCCCGGTGCTCCTCGAGCTCGCGCTCCACCTCGCTGGAGCCCGGCCGGGCGGAAATCGACGAATCCTGCACGGCGTTCATGGTAGGCGCTCGCAGCGCACGACGACGAGCTTGCGATAAAGGAGTCCGCCCTCTCGGCCGATATTGAAGCGATGGGGTCCAATCGTTACGAGTCTGTCGCGCTCGCGCTGGCCGCGAGCGACGCATATGAGAACGCCGACGAGAACCTCGGGGTCATCGACGCGACGATCGGCGACATGCGCTCGCAGGTCTCGCTGGACGAGGATGCCTTCGCCGAGCTCGTGTCACGCTTCCGCCTTGTGCTCGACACCAACCGCACGGCTCCGGCCGTGATGCGGATCATGGTGTCGGCCGAGGCCGCCCGCACGGCTGCCGACGAGGCAGGCGACCCGTCGCATGGATGGCTCTCGCGACGGTACTGGCGCAAGGAAGCCGAGCGCACCAACCGGGAGCTCGTGAGCCAGGTTGCGACGACGCTCGACGCGCTCATCTCCGAGCCGTTCTAGACGCGCCTCAGGCCGCCGACCGCTGGGAGGAGCCGCCGCCGACCGAGGCGATGCGGCCGTTCGTCGTCTTGAGAAGCTCCGTCAGCTGGTCGACGGCGAGCGGCCGCGCGAGCAGGTAGCCCTGCCCCGCGTCGCAGCCGAGCCTCTGGAGAAGCTCGAGCTGCGCCTCGGACTCGATGCCCTCGGCGACGACCGTCATCCCAAGCGTGCGGCCGAGCGCGACGACCGACGACGTGATCGGCGCCGCGTCATCGGGACGCCGGATCGCGCCGATGAAGAAGCGGTCGATCTTCAAGATCGAGAACGGGAACCGCTTGAGCGATGCGAGCGCGGAGTAGCCGGTGCCGAAGTCGTCGAGGCTGAGGCGCACGCCCCGTCGCGCGAGCTCGGCGAGGTTGTCTCCGACCGTGCCCCCGGGGTCGTCGATGAAGACGCCCTCGGTGACCTCGATCCCGATGTCGCCGGTGCCGAGGCCGTGCCGATCGAGCACTCCGGCGACGCGATCGACGAAGCCCGGCTGTGCGAGCTGGTGTGGCGACACGTTGATGAAGACCCCGAGTGGGAACTGCGCCGGGCACTGCGAGCGCCACGTGCTCATCTGACACGCGGCCCGCTCCAGCACGAACTGCCCCAGCGGGCCGATCAGCCCGTTCCCCTCGGCGATCGGGATGAACTCGCTCGGCGAGATCCAGCCCGCGTCCGGGTCGTGCCAGCGGACGAGAGCCTCCACGGCGAGGATCTGGCCGTCGGCGAGCGACACGATCGGCTGGTAGTGCACCTCAAGGGCGTCGTGCTCAAGCGCGTCGGCCAACGCGTTGGTGATCTCGACCTCACGCACCATCCGCAGCCTGCGCTCGTCGTCGTAGAGCTCGTAGCCGCCCTTCGACGTCGCCTTGGCCGCGTACATGGCGGTGTCGGCGTTTCGCAGGAGCGTGTCGGCATCGGCGTCGGGCTCGGCAATGACGATGCCGAGGCTGGCGCTGATGCGCTCGTCGCCGTGGCTCGTCGGGAACGGCTCGTCGAAGGCGGCGATGATCCGCTCGGCGACGCCCACGGCGTCTCGCTCCCCGGCGATCCCCTCGAGAACGAACGCAAACTCGTCGCCGCCGAGCCGCGCGACCGTGTCGCCCGCGCGCATCGCCTCGTGCAGCCTGGGTGAGATCGCGACCAGAAGCTCGTCGCCGGCGGCATGGCCGAGGGTGTCGTTCACCAGCTTGAAGTTGTCGACGTCCATCAGCATGACGGCGACCCTCGATCGGGACCGCTCCGCCCGCACGAGTGCCTGGCTCAGGCGATCGCGGAGGAGCGCCCGGTTCGGGAGGCCGGTCAGCGGATCGTGGAAGGCCTGATACTCGAGGCGTCGCTGGAGCTCGTGCTGCGACGTGACGTCGCGCACGATGGCCTCCACCCCGGCCGGCTCGGAGTCGCGGAACACGCGCCGGCCGGAGATCTCGACGAACACGCGCGAACCGCCCTTGCGGATCATCTCGATGTCGGTGATCCCGTGGTGGGTCCCGGCGAGACGGCGTGCCATGAGGGTGCGGGCGCGGTCGACGTCGTCCGGAGCGATCAGGTCGACCACGCGCATCTGGAGCAGCTCCTCGCGCCGATAGCCGGTCAGGTGCTCCGCAGCCAGGTTGGCGGAGGTGAACCGCCCCTCGAGATCGGACGTGTAGATCGCGTCGCGAGCGTGCTCGAACATGTCGCGCAGACGCTCCTCGGTGCGCTTGCGCTCGGTCACATCGACGCAGACCCCGACCCAGCCGAGCAGTGCGCCGTCGGGATCGCGGACGTCCGACGCCGTTCCGGCGACCCATGAGACGACGCCGTCGGGGCGCAGCAAGCGGTACTCGAGCGAGAACTCGGCGCGGCTGGCGGCGGCGTCGGCCCACGCCTGCTGCACGCGTTCGGCGTCCTCGGGGTGCAGCGCTCCTATCCAGCCGTACCCGAGCGACTCCTCGAGCGTCTGGCCGGTGAGGCGGAGCACGAGCTCGTTGCCGTAGACGCACTCACCCACTGCGTTGGTGACGAAGATCCCGACAGGTACCCGCTCGGTGAGCGCGCGGACGAGCCCCTCGCTCGATTCGGTCAATCCGAGCGGGGCCATGCTGCCTGGGGTAGGCGGGCGCGAAGCGTCCGGGGTCACTCCCCGGAGATCGGCGGCGCCCTCGGCCGATCACTCCTCAGAGCGATGATTCGGGGAACGGTTTGCGGTATTCGCGGCGGCGACCGCGGTGCACGCGGGCTCGATCAGCGGCCGGCGGCGTTCGTCGCGGTCTCGGCCCTGCGGGCCGCCAGCGCGCGACGCCGGCCGGCGATCCCCTCGTGCCGGTACACCGTCGTGTGGCTGCGGATGGCCGCCTCGGCGGCGCGCCGCGAGGTGGGCCGGTCGAGCAGCCCCTCGATCGCCGTGTCGAACACATAGCTCGCGGCATCGGCGATCGTGTAGAGCTCGAGCGTCGCAACGATCGCGCCGTGGAGACGCACCGCGTCGCCTTCGATCGCGCCGCGCGCGATCTGCCTGGCGAGCCCCCGTGAGCGGCGATCCGTTGTCACACGGACGATCCTCCCGTCGGGCCGCCGGTGCCGCCATCCCCGGTTTGGCGTACCCGCGGGCCCGAAGTGACGTAAATCGGACGCTTTGGTGTCGTGAGGGCGCATGGGGACGGGCGTCAGTTGCTGGCGATCGGCGCGAAGATCCCGTTCCAGG
>JBOHBE010000417.1:0-2850 GCA_050698235.1 Gaiellales bacterium | reverse complement strand
GTCCTGGGCGCCGCCGCGCTCGTCCTGTGAGCGGCGCCCTCGTCGTCTGCCCGACCCCGATCGGCAACCTGGGCGACGTCACGCTGCGGGTGCTCGACGAGCTGCGGTCGGCCGACGTGATCGCCTGCGAGGACACCCGCCGGACGCAGACGCTGCTCGACCGGCACGGGATCGCGACGGCGCGGATCTCGCTGACCGAGCACAACGAGGGCGCCCGGACACCTGTGCTCCTGGCTCGGATCCGGGCGGGGGAGCGGGTCGCCCTGGTCTCGGACGCGGGCACCCCTACGGTCTCGGATCCCGGGAGCCGCCTGGTCGCCGCCGCGGCCGAGGAGGGGCTCGCGGTGGACGTCCTGCCCGGTGCATCTGCGGTCGTCACCGCCGCCGCCGCTTCGGGCCTGGCCGGGGCGGGGTTCGTGTTCTGCGGGTTCCTCCCACGCACGCCCGCCGGGCTCGCGACGCTGCTCGACCGGCTCGACGCCGCCGGACTTGCGATCGTCGCGTTCGAGTCGCCGCACCGGCTCGCCGCCACGCTCCGCGCGCTCGCCGAGCGCGACCCCGATCGGCGCGGCGCCGTGTGCCGGGAGCTCACGAAGCTCCACGAGGAGGTGCGCCGGGGCACGGTCGCCGAGCTGTCGGAGGCCTACGCGGGCGCGCCGAAGGGCGAGGTGACGCTGGTGCTGGCGGCGGCAGACGCCACCGGCCGCAGCGAGCCCACGGACGCCGCGCTCCGCGAGCTCGCCGATGCGTTAGGGAGTCGCCGCGCCGCCTCCCTGGCAGCGCGGCTGACCGGCCTTCCGCGGAACCGACTCTATGCCGCGATCACGCGCGAGAAGCGCTGACCACGTCGTCGGTCATCTCGGTCCGGCACGAGGCGCAGACCATTCGGTCGTGGAACGGCTGGAGTGCACGCCGTCCCCCACAGAACACGCACGCGTCGTGCGGCTTGGAGAGCACGATCGTGTCGCCGCGTACGCTGATCTCCAGCGGATCGCGGATCTCGATCCCGAACCTCCGCCGGATCTCGACCGGGATGACGATCCGACCGAGGTCGTCGACCCGGCGGACGACCCCTCCGGTTTGCCCGGCGCGTATCCGCGTCGGCTGCTTCACTGCATTCATTCTGACCCTCGCCATCTTCTAGGATGGAGCCCGGAACCCAGCATAACCCCGAATTTGCTCTACCTGACATCCCCTTACAAAAAACATGCCGTTCTCTGTCACTACGCCCATCTACTACGTCAATTCGGACCCTCATCTGGGCCACGCGTATACAACCGTGGCAGCGGACGTCCTGGCCCGTCATCACCGCCAGCGCGGCGAGGAGGTCTTCTTCCTCACGGGCACCGATGAGCACGGCGCCAAGGTCGCCCGGGCGGCCGAGGAGGCCGGGCTCACGCCGAAGGAGTTCTGCGACCGGGTGTCGGCCCGGTTCCGCGATCTGGTCGCGCAGCTGAACGCGACCAACGACTTCTTCATCCGCACGACCGACCCCGAGCACGAGCGGCGGGTGCAGGAGTTCATGGTGCGGCTGCGCGACGCCGGCCACCTCTACGAGGACTCCTATGCCGGCCTCTACTGCACCGGCTGCGAGCAGTTCTACGCCGAGAGCGACCTGGAGCAGCCGGGGAACGTCTGCCCGCTGCACAAGACGCCGGTCGACTGGCTCGAGGAGGAGAACACCTTCTTCCGCCTGTCGGCCTTCAGCGAGCGCCTGCTCGAGCTCTACGACCGCGACCCCGAGTACGTCGTGCCGCGCACCCGCTACAACGAGGCCCGCTCGCAGATCGAGGCCGGGCTGAACGACCTCTCCGTGAGCCGCGCCTCGGTGAGCTGGGGCGTGCCGCTCCCATGGAAGCCCGACCAGACCATCTACGTCTGGGTCGACGCCCTCCTCAACTACCACACGGCGCTCGAGTACGGCACGGGCAAGGACGTCGCGGCGACGTTCTGGCCCTCGACCCACCTGCTCGGCAAGGACATCCTGCGCCTGCACTGCGTCCTCTGGCCGGCGCTCCTCATGGCGGCGGGGTACGAGCCGCCGGCCAAGCTCTTCGTCCACGGCTACCTGACGAGCGGCGACCAGAAGATGTCGAAGTCGCTCGGCAACGTGATCGACCCGCTCCAGGTGATCGCCGACCTCGGCGCCGACGCGTTGCGGTTCTACGTGCTGCGAGAGGTGCAGTGGGGGCAGGACGGGAGCGTCACCCGCGAGGCGCTCGACCGCCGCTACGAGGGCGAGCTCGCCAACGATCTCGGGAACCTGGTCTCGCGCACGACGGCGATGATCGCCCGCTACCGCGACGGCCGCGTGCCCGCTGGGACGACGGCGCTCGAGTCCGTGCACGAGCGCGTCGGCGAGCGCTTCGACGCGCTCGACCTGACCGGCGGGCTGGAGGAGATCTGGACGCTCGTGCGCGCGGCGAACCGCTACGTTGAGGACCAGGCGCCCTGGGCACTTGCGAAGAGCGACGACCCGGCCGACGCCGAGCGGCTCGATACGGCGCTCTACACGCTGGCTGACGCCGTCCGCGCCCTGGGGGTGCTCCTGCACCCCTACATCCCGGCCGCCTCCGAGCGGATCCTCGCCGCGGTCGGCGATCCCGGCGCGACGGGCTGGGACAGGGCCGCGCTCGGGCTCACCGCATCGGGCACGACGGTGGAGCAGCCTCCGCCGCTCTTCCCGCGCCTCGCGCCCGCCGGCGCGTGATCGACACCCACGCGCACCTCGAGATGTGCGACGGGCGGCCGGAGGACGTCGCCGCGGCCGCGGCCGAGGCGGGCGTGAGCCGCATCCTGACCATCGGCCGCGACCAGGCGGTGGCGCTGGCCGGGAGCTTCCCCGGAGTG
>JBOHBE010000416.1:0-11213 GCA_050698235.1 Gaiellales bacterium | reverse complement strand
TCGCGGGGCCGGCCGCCCAGTCGATCCGGTCGGCGCGCTCGCGGATGGCCGCGCAGTGCGCAAGCAGTGCCTCGCGCCGGCCGAGGGCGTGCAGCACGCGTGCCTCGGCCATCATCGCGAAGCTCAGGCCCTCGGCCGGCCGGTGCGGCCCCTGGACGAGGGGGTATGCCTCCTCCGCCCGGCCCTCGGCGCACAGCCCCAGCGCTCGATAGCCCCGCCGCATCGCGGCGTTGTACTCGATCGCCCGGAGCACCTCGAGCTCGGCGTCTCCGCCACGGGCGGCGTGCACGTACTCGGCGACGGAGCACAGTGCCCGCAGAAACCCGGGCGGCACCGGGCCGTGCCGTTCGATGACCTCACGACAGGCGTCGACCGCCGCGTCCCAGTCGCCGAGCACGAAGCGCGCGATTGCCAGCGACGCCGCCGATCCAGCTGCATCGCCGCCGAGCGCGGTCACGCGCGCGACGCCCTCCTCGCAATATGCCTTGGCATCTCGGTAGCGGCCCTGCTCCCAGGCGGCCCCCGCCGACATGTAGAAGATGTCGTCCAGGTCGATCAATGCGACCACGCCGTCGGCAAGCCCTCGGCGCCGTTCGACGCCCGCGACCATCGCATGCACGTCGTCCGCCAGCTCGTGCGAGATGTGCTGGACGTCGAGGGCGATCGAGATCAGCTCGGGCTGGCCGAGCCGCTCGGCGATCGCGACCGCGCGGGCGCTCGCCAGGCGCATTCGGTCGATCACGTCGTCGGTCGGAGGCGGCTCGGGGAACCCGTACGCCCACCCTCCCTCCGCGAGGAGGAGCTCGACGAGCGCCACCGACTCCTCGTCGCCCACCGCCGTAAGCCCGCGGTCGATGTACCGTCGCGCGTCCTCCCGCAACGCCACCGTCTGCGGCATCAGCCCGGGCGCGCGGGTGACGATCAGCGCCAGCCGCCCGCAGACCGTCGCGATCGCGCCTGGGTCGGCGTCCGGGTCGTCCGCCAGCAGCTCGAACGCCTCCTGCCATGCGCGGTATGCGGCGTCGCCCGAGGCCTGCTGGTAGGCCGTCTCGCCCAGCACGATCAGGGCTGCGGCCCGGTCACGCCCGTCGTCGGCCAGCTCGATAGCGCGCTGCGCGAACGCCTGGGCCTGGTCGAGCACGAGCCGCGCCAGGTCGCGGTGCGCGGCCTCGAGCGCATAGCGACGCGCGCGCGGCCGGTCGCCGGCCAGGTCGAAGTGGTGGGCGAGCAGCTCGACCACCTCGCCGCGCCGGGCCCCGAACGTTTTCTCGATCCACTCGGCGACCCGCGCGTGGGCAGCCGGACGGTCGCGCCGCGGAAGGCTGTCGTAGGCGACGTCGCGGGTGAGGATGTGCTTGAAGATCAGCTCGCGCTCTCCGGCCATCGCCGACCCGATGCGCGAGAGCACGAGGTCGCGGCGCTCGAGCCTGCCGAGCGTCTCCTCCACGTGCTCGGCTTCGCCGTTCAGGAGTCCGGCGACCGCCCCCGGCCAGAACACGCGACCGACGACCGCGGCTGATTGCACGGCACGCTTCTCATCGGGCGGAAGCAGGTCGATGCGCGCGGCCAGCACGCCCTGGATCGTGTCGGGGATCGGGACGCGCTCGATGCCGGCCGCCGCCCGCCACCTGCCCGACTCGTGGACGATCAGCCGCTCGTCGATCAGGCGGCGCACGATCTCCTCGAGGAAGAACGGGTTCCCCTCGGCCCGCTCGAGTATCCGGTCATGCGCCTCGCCGGGCAGGCCGTCGATGTGCAGGAGGAGCTTCACCATCTGGTCTGCGTCGTCGGCGCTCAGAGGTTCGAGCGCGATGCTCGACGCGCTCCGGCGGCCGCCGCCCCAGCTCGCGCGCCGCGTGGTCAGCTCCGGCCGCGACGGGCACAGGAACACGACCGGCGCCGGGATGCGGTCGGGCAGCTCTTCCAGCAGGTCGAGCATGGCGCCGTCGGCCCAGTGGATGTCCTCGACGACCACGACCAGCGGCTCGCCGCCGGCGAGGGTGGTGAAGAAGCCGCGCCAGCCGGCGTGAATCTCGGTCATCACGGCCCGCGGGGAGAGGTCACGGAGCGGCGAGTCAGGGTCGTCGAGGCCGATCGTGTGGATCAGCGCCGGCAGGAACTCGGCCAACTCGGGGGCGGACTCCCCGAGCGCGGTGATCCCCCGCAGCGCGACGTCGGGCGGGTCGTTGTCGAGCACGCCGGCCTCGGCCTTCACGATCTCGGCCAGCGGCCAGAACGTGATCCCGTCGCCGTACGGCAGGCAGCGGCCGCGCACGACACGGACGCCGGCCTGGGCCGTGAACTCCGTGACGAGCCGGCTCTTGCCGACGCCGGGGTCGCCGTAGATCGTGACCAGATGGCCGCGTGCGTCCTCGACCGCGCGACGAAGCAGGCTCCCGAGCAGCTCGAGCTCGCGGTCGCGCCCGACCATCGCCGACCGCAGGCCGGGAACACCCCGCGGGGGCTCGTCGCGCTCGCCCGTCAAGAGCATCGCGCCGACAGGGCTGGCCTTCCCGCGCAGGTCGAGCGCCGGCGCCGCCTCGAGCACGAAGCCGCGTACCGCGGCAGCGGTGCGGTCGCCGACCAGGATCTGGCCGGGTACGGCGGCCTGCTGGAGCCGGGCCGCCACGTTCACGGCATCACCGGTCGCCATCGCCTCGCCGGGCCGAGGGGCGGTGGCGGCGAGCACCTCGCCGGTGTTGACGCCGATCCGCATGCCGAGCTCGACACCGTGCGCAGCGTTGAGCTCGCAGTTCAAGTCGGTCAGGCGCCGCTGCATCCGAAGCGCCGCCCGCAGGGCCCGCGCCGGGTCGTCCTCGTGGGCGACGGGCACGCCGAACGCAGCCATGACGGCGTCGCCGATGAACTTCTCGACGGTGCCTCCCTCGGCTTCGATCTGCTCGCGCATGGCGGCGAAGAACCGCGCCAGGACGTCCTTCAGGGCCTCGGCGTCGAACCGGTCGCCGAGCGCCGTCGAGTCGGCCAGGTCAGCGAAGAGCACCGTGACGACCTTCCGCTCCTCGGCCCGGTGCGACGGGGCCTCGAGCGACACGCCGCACCCCAGGCAGAACCGCGCGTGGCCGGGATTCTCGGTGCCGCAGCTCGGGCAGGCCGCCATCAGGCCAGTGTATGCCGACAGGGTTCCGCGGATCATCACGCCGGACTACTCCCCCGACGGGCGCCCGGATCTCATAATCGGTTGACTTGGGCTTCCTGATGCTGTAATTCACTCGGTGAACGCGGGGCTCTCATTGGACGAACGGGTCCCGGAGGGGGAAGGCGATGCGAAGGCTCGGGCAGGCGCTCGTACTGCTCGTCATGGCGATCTGCGCCGCCGGCGCGACCGGTTTTGTCGTGCTCGCGGTGCAATACAACCGGTTCTCGGCCGACATCCACCGGTCGGAGGCGCCCCTGCCTGCCACGATCCGCGCCGTGCTGCCGCCGTCGAAGGGAACGCTCGACCAGCCGCAGGTCACCCTCGTGCGCGGCTCCGGCGGTCTGGCGTCAGGCGGGCTCGTCCTGTTTCGCACCGTGCCGGACGACGGCACTGCAGCGTTCCTCTCGGTGCCTCCGAGCACGATCCTGAACGGCGTCCGCGTGAGCCGGCAATCCACGCCGGAGCTGATCCCCGTGCTGCGGGCTCGTCTGGGGGTTCAGGTTTCGCACGTGGCCGTCATCAACCTCGGGAACGTCTCGCGTCTGGTCGACGGGATCGGCGGGATCCAGCTTCGCAACCCGTCGGCCGTCGAGCTGCCGGTCTCGCCGTCGCGGACATGGCGGTTCCCCGCCGGGACGCTTCGCCTGAACGGGCCGCACGCCGCCGTCTATCTGCGCCAGGGAGCGGCCGGCAGCGAGCAGCGCGACCAGGCCGAGCGCCGGGTTCTGCGGGCGATCGTCGGGCACGCGCTCGAGCCGACGAGCGTCGGCGACCTCCAGGCGACGGGCACCGCAATCGCCCACTCCGCCGTCACCGACCTGACCGATGCGGACGTGCTCGGCCTGGTGTGGAATCGGCTCCAGAGCCACCGCGTGGTGCAGTGCACGCTCCCCGAGAACACCCCGGCCGAGTCCGGTGTGAGCCCGGGGATCGTCGCCGGATTCCTCGCGCCCGGGGGCTCGGCCGGCGTGGCCGGCTGCCGCGGCACCGCCATCGCATCGACGCCGTACCTGCCGCCGAGGGCGGTGGTCGTGATCGTGCAGCACTACGGCACGCGCGTCTTCGTGGTGGTCGCGGCCGCCGCCGTCCTCATGGCGCTCGCCATGGCGGCGCTCTTTGTCCGCATGCGAGTGCGACGTGCCCCGGCGCCGGATGGGCCGTCCCGCCGGCCCATCCCGGCTCGCGCCGGCGGGCAGATCGCCGGCGCGGCCGGGGCCGGGATCCGCCGCTCCGAGGAGTTGACGACGCGCGCCATGCGTGCCGGAGGCGCGCTCGTCGGGTGGGGCCGCTCCGCAGCTCCCCGGTTCTCGGTGCCCCGCGTGCGACCGCCGGGTCGCGACTCGGGGGCGCTCTCGCTCCCCGTCGGGGCGCTCGGAATCCGCGCGCGCGTGCGCCGCTTCGCTTACACGCACCAGGACGCGCTGTGGGTCGCCCTCGTCGCCGCGCTCGTGGCGACGATGGTGCTCATCCTCCTGATCGCGGCCTAGACCACTGAGCCCATACGGGCGTGGCTGACCGCCCACTCGAGCGCGTAGTCGGCGATCTCCTCCCAGCCGTCCTCGCCGACCGTGTAGTGCGAGCGATCGGGGAACTCCTTGTACTCGGTGATCGCGGCCGACTTGCCGTAGTGCTTGGCGGTCGACTTGTCGACGACGGCGGGCACCGTGTGGTCTGCGCCGCCGCCGATCAGGAGCAGCGGTGCGCGGTCGTTGTTCTTGAAGTCGACGTGCGTCGGGGCGTGCGGGTTGAAGTTTGCGAGCGCGGCCTGGAAGAGCACGCGGCCCGGGCCGGGCGCTGCGTAGCGCTCGTAGACCGAGGCCGACTCCTCCTCGGTCATCGTGTTGGTGAACGCGTAGTGGAACTCCTCCGGTGAGAGCATCGTCGTGCGGTGCCGGTTGGCGGGGTTCTTGAGGGTCGGCCACGCCGAGCGGAGCGCCGACAGCGGCAGCCGGTTGACGCCCTTGACGGCCGCGGCGTCGATCGCGACGCCGGCGGCGCCGAGCCCGCGGTCAAGCAGGATCTGGGTGAACGCGCCTCCGAAGGAGTGGCCCATGATGATCGGCGGGCGGTCGAGCGCCGAGACGATGCCCTCGTAGTGGTCGACGATCTCGCCGATCCCGAGGTCGTTCAGGCCGGAGGGGTCGTCGCGCAGCGCGGTCAGGTCGCCGTCCATGCCGGGCCAGCTCTCGGCGACGACGGTGAGCCCGCGCCCCTCGTAGCGCTCGATCCAGCGCTCCCAGCTCGCAGCGGTGAGCCACAGGCCGTGAATGAGGACAACGGTGTCGGGGGCCTGCGCGTCGGAATCCGCCATGAGGATCGCTCCTTGGTCGAGTGGCTGAGCTGCGCGCGCAATCTAACGGGACGGGGCGCGCACCCGGCCACCTCGCCCCCGGAGTGCTGTAGGCCGATGTTCGACGGTAGATGCGTTTGCATCATGATGCTATGGTGTGTTTATGGCAAAGGTGCGGACCACCCTGACCATCGACGAGGGCGTGCTGCGCGCCGTCAAGATCCACGGCGCGCGCACCGGGAAGGGCGACAGCCAGGTCATCGAGGACGCCGTCCGGCGCGAGCTCGGCTTCGACCTGCTCGACCGGCTCTGGGCGCGCAACGATCTGGTGCCTGACGAGGCCGAAACCCGGGCCGTTGAGGCGCAGCACGAGACGCGGCCACCTCGGCGCTGAGTGCGCGCCGTTCTCGATCCGAACGTCCTGATATCTGCCCTCCTGTCGCGCCGCGGCGCTCCGGCGCAGATCGTCTCGCGGTGGCGGGCGGGCGCCTTCGACCTCGTCGTCTCCGAGCTCGTGCTGCTCGAGCTCCGGCGTGCGCTCGGCTATCCGAAGCTCAGCGACCGCGTGTCCTCTCGGGAGGCGGACCAGTTCGTCGAGCTGCTCCGCACCGCTGCTCACGTTGCGGACGACCCGCCGGTCGTCCAGGAGCGCTCGCCGGACGCCGGCGACGACTATCTCATCGCGCTGGCCGAGGCCGAGCGTGCGTTCGTGGTCTCGGGCGACCAGCACCTTCTAGGGCTGGCCGGCACGCTACCGATCCGGACCGCCGCCGAGTTCCTCGGCATGTTGGGCGACGAGGCGTCGACCGAGCCGTAGAGCTATCCGCCCAGCAGCTCGGCGATCTGTCTCGCCGCCCCAGTCACGGCGTCGTCGACGCCGATCTGGCCGGTGATCGTCCCGTGGACGGCCTCGCCGAGTGAGCGGATCGCCTCCTCGGCGTTCGGCCCGCTCACCAGCGGCCGCGCCCCCTGGTGGATGGCGTTGACCGCCTCGTAGTACTCGCGGCCGTAGCCGCGCTCCCACACCCGCGGGTCGGTCATCGTGCTCGTCCGCACCGGCGACCCGCCGCGGCCGACGCGCTCGGTGTTGGCGGCCTTCGACGCGATCCAGCGGATGAACGCCCACGCCTGGTCGACCTGTGACGCGGCGGCGGGGATCGCCCAGTACCAGACACCCAGGATGCCGGCTCCACCGGGCACGGGGGCGAGGCCGAACTTCCCGGCCAGCTCACCCGCCGGCCCGTTCGGGTCGTTCAGCACGGGCACCCACCAGTGGCAGTTGATCATCTGGGCCGCGCGGCCCTCGGCCAGCGCCGCGATCGAGTTCTCGAACGTCCAGTTCTCGGTGCCGGCCGGCGCCGACGACCGGTAGACGTCGGCGTACGCCTCGAGCGCCGTCCGCGCCTCGGGCGAGTCGAGGACGACCCGCTCGTCCGCGTCCTGCACCGACCCGCCCGCGGCGAAGAGGTAGTTGGCGTACTCCTCGGCGGCGTTGTAGTCGGGCTTTGGCTGCATGGCGATCCCCGCTCGGTCGGCCGTCGTGAGCGCCGCGGCGTTCCCGGCGAGCTCGGCCAGCGTCTGCGGCGGGCGCAGGCCCGCCCGCCGGTAGAGGTCGGTGCGGTAGATGAGGCCGAACGACCACGTGTAGAACGGGACGCCCCACGTGCGGCCGTCGAGGGCGGCGGCGTCGCGAAGGGCGGGTGCGAAGTCGTCCCAGTCGAGCTCGGGCGTGTCGGCCAGCAGGTCGTCGATCGGCCGCAAGAGGCCACCGCGCGAGAAGTCGGACGTCCACGGGTTGTCGAAGATCACGATGCCGTTCGGCGGGCCGGGCTCGACGATCGATCCCAGGATCAGGTCGAGCATGAAGTCGTAGTGCATGATGTCGACCTGGACGTCGAAGCCGGCGTGCTCGCGCTCGAAGTCGCGCGCCAGGGCGGCCACGAGGTGGCTGTCGGGGATCTCCTCCATGACGATGCGAAGGGTTGCCTGGGCGTCATCGGCCATCGGTCGGGGCCTCCTCTGTCCGGGGCCTTGCATGTACGTACAACATGACGGTATGTTCTTCGGCCATACGGACGAGCCTATCGAAGCCGGGCGACCCGTGCAGAGAAAGGCTCAGACCAGAGAGGGAGGACCCGCACATGTCAGACACCCCCGCGGCAGGACCCCCGATGGGCTCGGCCAGAGGCACGCCGCTTGCGGCCGACACCGGCCTTCAGCCCGCAGCGCTGCGCCTGCCAGGCGTGCTCATGCAGAGCATTACGACGGTGGCGCCCGCCATCGGGATGTTCTTCACGATCCAGTTCATCGCGAGCTATGCGGGCATCGTGGCGCCGCTGGGCTATCTGCTCGCCTTCCTCATCGTCCTCATGCTGGCCGCCTCGGTGTCCCAGCTCGCCAAGCACCTGCCGAACGCCGGCGGCTACTACACCTACATCAGCCACACGCTGCACCCCCGGCTGGGCTGGATCTCCGGGTGGATCATGTTCCTCTACATGCCGGTGGCGCCCTTCACGTCGCCGGTGTTCCTGTCGTTCCTGCTCCGTGACGAGCTGAAGGCTTCCAGCCTCGGCTGGGACATCCCCTGGTGGCTGATCTTCATCGCCCTCGAGGGGCTCGTCATCCTGCTGATGTACCGCGGCATCCAGATCTCGGCCCAGGCGCTGCTGGTGTTCGGCCTCGCCGAGATCGTGATCGTCGGCGCTCTCGGCATCTGGGGCTTCTTCGACACCGGCCCCGGCGGCTTCAACTTCAGCTCGTACAACCCGGGCAACACGACGACGCACAACCTCTTCTTCGCCGTCGTCTTCTCGGTGTTCGCGCTCACCGGCTGGGAGGCCGCTGCGCCGATCGCAGAGGAGGCGGAGGATCCGAAGCGGACCGTGCCGCGTGCCCTCATCTACTCGGTGATCATCATGGGCGCCTTTTTCGCGATCTGCTCGTGGGGGCTCATCCTCGGCTGGGGCACCGACGACGTGAACAACCTCGTCGGCTCGACCGAGCTGATCCCGTTCACGCTGGCCAAGCAGTACTGGGGCCCGCTGTGGTGGCTCGCGATGTTCGCCCTCATCAACTCGGCGATCGCGGTCTCGATCGCAACGATGAACGCGTCGACGCGGATGTGGTTCGCGATGGCGCGCTCCGGCTCGCTGCCGTCGGCGCTTCAGAAGCTGCATCCGAAGCACCGCACGCCCGTGAACGCCATCATGCTTCAGGCTGTGATCACGTTCGGCTTCGGCCTGGTGCTGGGATGGAAGTGGGGCGGGGCCACGCTGTTCTTCATCTCGGGCCTCCTGTTCACGCTGTGCGCGTCATGGATCTACATCTTCGGGAACATCGGCGTCATGCGCTACTACCTCACCGAGCGCCGGTCCGAGCTGAATCCGATCCTGCACCTCGTGTTCCCGGTCGTCTCCGGGGTGATCCTCGTCTACATCTGCATCCAGACGTTCACGAACCCCACGCCGACGGGACGGCTGGCGTATGCCCTGCCGATCTTCCTCGTGTGGCTGGCGGCCGGCGCGCTGGTGCTGGTCGGCATGCGGATGCGAGGCCGCGAGGACTGGCTGCTCAAGGCCACACAGGCCGTCCACGAGCGGCCGGAGACGCCCGAAGAGCTCGCCCACCACGGCGGACTGGTGTAATCGTGTCGGGATGACGCTCGAGAACCTCGTACCCGTCGACCTGAGCGTGCCGGTGGCGCCGGAGTATCCGGTGTGGCCCGGCAACCCGGCCATGACCGTGGAGGGCCTCTGGACCCTCGACGAGCCACCGTACTGCTTCAACCAGGTCATCTCGTTCGACGAGCATGCTGGGACGCACTGGGACGCGCCTTCGCACTTCGTGCGCGACCCGGTGCGGCTCGGCCTGCCGTCGACCGAGTCGGTGCCACTCGAGCGCCTGATCGCGCCCGCGTGCGTGCTCGACGCGACCGACCTGGCCGGTGCGGCGGAGCCCGGGCAGAGCCCGATCTTCGGGCGCGACCGGGTGCTCCGATGGGAGCGCGAGCACCGGCCAATCGAGCGCGGCGACGCCGTGCTCCTCCACACCGGCTGGACCGATGCGCACTACCGCACCGGCGAGGCCGGCCACCTCTATGCTCAGGCGGTGGTCGACGGAGAGGCCACCGCCTGGGCCGGGCTCGACGTGGAGGCCATCAGTCTCCTCGTCGAGCGGGGGGTGGGGCTCTTCGGGACCGACACCCCGAGCGCGGGCCCGATGCAGGAGGTGGTCGACGTGCACCGGATCGGCCTCGGCGCCGGGATCGTGTACGTCGAGAACCTGATCGGCCTGCATCAGGTCCCGGCCACCGGCGCATGGCTCGTTTTTCTGCCGCTGAAGCTGGTCGGCGGGAGCGGGGCGCCGGGGAGGGCCGTCGCCCTCGTCCCGCGCGAGGGGGTTGGCGGCGGGTGAGGATCCTCGTCGTCGGCGACAGCTACGTCCCGATCGAGGTGTTCTCGGAAGGGCTCGCGCGGCTGAGCGGCTCGCACGAGATCGCGTACCTCCAGATCGACCAGTCGGAGGCCTTCGAGCCCGCGAGCGAGTCCGAGCTCAGGATCCACGAGTACGCGGGCGACCCGGAGCAGGTCGTGCGGGCGCTCACCGGCCACGACGTGCTCGTCGTGCACGGCGCGCCGGTCACCGATCGCGTCCTCTCCGCGGCCGAGCTGCGCCTCGTCTGCTGCGCGCGGGGCGGCCCGGTGAACATCGACACGGCGGCGGCGACCGAGCGCGGCATCCCGGTCGTCACCACTCCCGGGAAGAACGCGGAGTCGGTGGCTGACCAGGCGCTCGCCTTCATGGTCATGCTGGCCCGCCGCTTCCCCGAGGCGCAGCGGTTCCTCGCCGGCGGGAACCGCGCGGGCGGCTCGACGTTCGAGGGCGCCCAGTTCTTCGGTCACGACCTGGTCGGCCACACGCTCGGGCTGGTCGGGTTCGGCAACGTAGGCCGCCGGGTCGCGACCCGGGCGCGGGCGTTCGGGATGCGGATCCTCGTCCACGACCCGTACCTCGACGCCGCCGACGCCGACGGGGTGGAATGGGTCGAGTCCCTTCCCGACCTCCTCGGACGGTCGGACTTCGTCTCGGTGCACGCGCGGGCGACGGCCGAGAACTCGAGGCTGTTCGACGCGGCCGCGTTCTCGGCGATGAAGCCCGGGAGCTACTTCCTGAACACCGCCCGGGAGACGCTGGTCGACGAGCACGCGCTGGCCGACGCGCTCGCGTCCGGCCATCTGGCGGGAGCCGCGCTCGACGTGGTCGAGCCCCAGGCGGCGCCCGGCCCGCACCCGCTGCTTCGCCACCCCAACGTGGTGCTGACGCCGCACATCGGCGGCGCGACTCACGAGACGCTGCTCCGCGGCGTCGAGATGATCGCCGCCGAGATCGAGCGCTTCTCGGCAGGAGAGCCGCTCGAGAACGTCGCCGACCGGGCCGCGCTCCTGTCATGAACGAGCTCCTCCTCTCGATCGATGCGGGCACCGGCTCGGTGCGGGCGGTGCTGTTCGACGCCGGCGGCCGCCAGGTGGCGATCGGCCAGCGCGAGTACTCCCACGCCGCCGAGCCGGGCGTGCCGGGCTCGCAGGTGTTCGACACGGCAGCGAACTGGGAGCTGGCCTGCGCTTGCATCGCCGAGGCGATCGGCCGGGCCGCGGTCGACGCCTCGGCCATCCGCGCGGTCGCCACCACCAGCATGCGGGAAGGCATGGTGCTCTACGACAGCGGCGGAAGCGAGATCTGGGCCTGCCCGAACGTCGACTCCCGCGC
>JBOHBE010000415.1:0-6398 GCA_050698235.1 Gaiellales bacterium | reverse complement strand
GAGGTCAAGCTCCTCGGCACCCACACGATGCCGATCGACGTGTGGATCGACTCGTCCGGCCTCGTTCGCCGCGAGCGGATCGCGATCCCGTTGAAGGCGCCGTCCATCCCGGCGGGCGCGTCGATGGCGATGACGATCGACCTCTACGACTTCGGCGTCCCGGTGCACGTCAAGGCGCCGCCCGCGGTCGACGTCACCGACTTCGCCGACGTCGTTTCGCCCTCGCCGTCAGCGTAGGCGCGACCGCGCGGGTAGGCTGAGGCGATGCCCGCCGCAGCCCACTGGGACGATGTCGAAGGCGCCAGGCGGACGGTCGGGCACCTGGACGGCACATGGTTCGATCTCGGCTCGGCCGCGGGGTCGCGCGAGGTCGGCGTCCAGCGGATCCGGGTCGAGCCCGGCGCGTGGTCGACGCCGGCGCACGTGGAGCACGGCGAGGAGGAGATCTTCTACGTCCTCGGCGGGTCGGGCGTCTCGTGGCAGGATCCGGGACCCGGCGAGGCGGCGACCTTCGAGGTCGGCCCGGGCGACTGCCTCGTCCACGTCGCAAACGGCGAGCTGCACACGCTGAACGCCGGCCCCGGCGGCCTCGACGTGCTCGCGTTCGGCGAGCGAGCGCGCGGCCAGGGCGCGTGGCTCGCCCGGGCCGGCGTCTCGTGGGTGGGCGTGACCTGGGCGAGCGTCGGCGAGGAGCCCTCGCCGTGGGAGCGTGAGGCGGCCGCCGGAGCCCCGAAGCTCCCCGCGGCGCCGTCGCCGCGCCCGGCCACGATCGTGAATGCCGACGCCGTCCCGGCGGACTCCCGGGACGGTGCCACGGTGGCTCGCTCGCGGCGCGATCTCGCCACGGCGGCGGGCTCCGTCCGCACCGGCCTCAAGCGCGTCGCCGTGCAGCCGGGAAAGCTGGGCGTCGCGCCGCACTGCCACTCGGCGGAGGAGGAGATCTTCGTCGTGCTCGAGGGCTCCGGCGAACTGCTCCTCGGCGAGGAGGAGCATCCGGTCCGCGCGGGGCACGTCGTCGCCCGTCCTCCGGCAACGGGTGTTGCCCACACCTTCCGCGCGGGGCTGGACGGGCTCACGTACCTGGCGTACGGTACCCGTGTGCCGAACGACGTCTGCTTCTACCCGCGGTCGGGGAAGGTGTACTTCCAGGGCGTCGGCGTGATCGGCCGGATCGAGCAGCTGGACTACTGGGACGGGGAGGACTGAGGTCGTGGAGACCGTCGCCCCGCATCCGGACTCCGTGCTCGCCGGCGGCGAGCACGAGGTGGCGCTGACCGCCCGCCGCGCGAGCTGGGGAGCCGACCCGCCGAACTCGCTCGCGGCCCTCGAGTCGTGCCTGCGCGCGCCGGTGGCGCGGGTCGCGGTCGACCTGCATTGCGTGAACGGCCTCGGTTTCGTGGCGGGCCTCGGCCCGCTTCCGCCCACCGCTCATGACCGGCCGCCGCGGCTGCGCGACATCGTGGCGCTCGTCGCCGCCGTGCCCGGGCCGACGACCGTGGAACTGCGCCTCGTCGGCACGGCACCGCTGACATGGGTGCAGACGGACGAGCTTGCGCGCCTCGTCGCGCCGGCGGCCAAGCGGATCGTCGTCACGGGTCGCGCAGACTGGAATCTGCGCCGCCTGCGCGCGGTCGCGCCCGATCTGCGCGTGGGTTTCGCGCCCGGCCTCTACCTCGGCCGCGACCCCGACCGGGTCGCGCCCCGGCTCGTCGACGCCATCCGGCTCGTCCCGGGCGCGCGCGAGGTGCACCTGCGCCTCGAGACGTTCGAGGCGATGCTCGACGAGGGCGTCATCGACGCCGCGCTGATCCATCAGCTGGGCATGCGGCTGAGCGTCGGAACCCTTGACACGGACACGGCACACTGGCGCGACCGGCTCTCGCGGGCCGTCGACGCGGGCGCCGACATGATCTCCACCGAAACGCCGCGCGCCCTCGCTCGAGGGTGACCCCGCTCGAGCCGTACCGGAAGAAGCGCGACCCGAGGAAGACGCCGGAGCCCTTCGGGGGCCGGCGCCGGAAGGGCGGCGATCCGCTCTTCGTCGTCCAGCGCCACGACGCGCGCCGCCTGCACTACGACCTGCGCCTCGAGGAGAACGGCGTCCTCCTGAGCTGGGCCGTGCCGAAGGGCGTGCCGATGCGCAAGGGCGATCGCCGGCTCGCGGTGCACGTCGAGGACCACCCGCTCGAGTACGCGACGTTCGAGGGCGAGATCCCGGCGGGCGAGTACGGCGGCGGCACGGTCGAGATCTGGGACACGGGCACGTACGAGCTCGTCGAGCGCAAGCGCGACGGCGGGCTCACGGTGCAGCTGCACGGTTCGCGCCTGGAGGGCCAGTGGACGCTCATCCCGGCCCACATGGACGGCGACCCCAAGAACTGGCTCCTGGTGCGAAAGGACGGCAGCGAGGCGGGCGACGGCCGCGTCCCGAAGCCGATGCTTGCGACGCTCGCCGACGCGCCGCCGGAGGGGGAGGGGTGGCTGCACGAGGTGAAGCTCGACGGCTTCCGCGCCATCGCGACGGTGCGGGCCGGCGAGGCGACCCTCCAGAGCCGGAACGGCAACGACCTGACCGAGCGGTTCGCCGAGGTCGCGCGGGCGCTGCCGGGCGCACTTCGGAGCGCCGACTGCGTCCTCGACGGCGAGGTGTGCGCGCTCGATCCCGACGGCCATGCCCGCTTCGGGCTGCTCCAGCGCGGGGCAGGCTCGCTGGTCGTCTACCTGTTCGACATCCTCGAGCTCGACGGTGAGGATCTCACGCGCCGCCCGCTCCTCGACCGGCGGGCGCTCCTCGAGCAGACACTCGTCCCGAACGACGTCATCCGGCTCTCGGTGGCCTTCGACGACGGGCCGGCGCTGCTCGAGCAGGTTCGGGCGCTGGGCATGGAGGGAATCGTGTCCAAACGTGCGCAGAGCCTTTATCAGCCCGGGAAGCGCGGCGGGGCGTGGGTCAAGGTGAAGACCCGCGGCCGTCAGGAGTTCGTGATCGCGGGCTACACCCTCGGCAAGGGCCGCCGGTCGAAGGGGATCGGCGCGCTCATCCTGGCCGTTGAGCGCGATGGCGAGCTCGTCCACGTCGGGAACTGCGGAACCGGGTTCGACGACAAGGAGCTCGACCGCCTCCAGGATCTGCTCGATCCGCTCCGGCGCGACACGTGCCCGCTCGGCGTCGCGCCGCGCATGCCGCGGGTGCGCACGACCGACGTGATCTGGGTCGAGCCCAAGCTGGTGTGCGAGGTCGAGTTCGCGGAGTGGACGTCGGACGGCCGGCTGCGCGCGCCGGTCTACATGGGCCTTCGCGACGACAAGCCCGCGAGCGCGGTGCACCGCGAGCGGCCGGCCCGGAAGGGGCGTCCCGACCCGCCGGTCTCGAACCTCGACAAGGTGTTCTGGCCCGACGAGGGCATCACGAAGGGCGACGTGATCGAGTACTACCGCGAGGTCGCCGACGTGCTCGTGCCCCACCTGCGCGACCGGCCCTTCACGATGAAGCGCTACCCCGACGGGGTCGCCGGCGGCCACTTCTTCCAGAAGGACGCGCCCAAGCACATGCCCGACTGGATCCCCACGCGTCCGTTCCCGGCGACGTCGCGCAGCGACCGCAGCACGCGGACGATCCGGTATCCGCTCGTCAACGAGGCGGCGGCGCTCGTCTGGATGGCCAACATGGGCTGCATTGACATGAACGCCTGGTACTCGCGCGCCGACAAGCCCGAGCGCCCGGATTTCGCCCTCTTCGACCTCGACCCGACGCCTGAGGTCGGCTTCGCCGGAGCCGTCGAGGCCGCCCTGCTCGTGAAGGTCGCCCTCGACGCGGTCGGCCTGCGCGGCTACCCGAAGACGAGTGGCGCCGACGGCGTGCACGTCCTCGTGCCGCTCGCCCGCCGGTACACGTACGAGGACACGCGCAAGCTCTCGGCGACGCTGGCCAAGGCGCTCGCCGCGTCGCATCCCGAGCTGATCACCACCGAGTGGTCGAAGGCCCGCCGCCGCGGCGTCCTGATCGACGCCAACCAGAACGGCCCGGGGCGGACGATCGCCTCGGTCTACTCCGTTCGGCCGCGCCCGGGCGCGCCGGTGTCGACGCCGCTCGAGTGGGAAGAGCTCACGCCCGATCTCGAGCCGGAGCAGTTCACGATGGCCGAGGTGCTGGGCCGGATCGCCGACCGCGGCGACCTCTACGAGCCGGTGCTCGAAGACCGCCAGGCCCTCGGGCCCGCGCTGCGAAACCTCTGATCAAGACCAGTCGGCGCCCCGGCCCAGGAACAGCGTCGTCGCGTCGACGAAGCACAGCCGGTTGCCGTCGAGGTCGAGGCAGTAGAACGACCGCTCGCCCCAGGGCTGCGTCTCGACGGCGGTGACCTCCCGCGCTCCTGCATCCAGCGCTCGCGCGTGCACGGCGTCCACTTCGCCGGTTGCGAAGTAGAGGTTGTCGGCCGCCGGCTCGAAGGGCCGCCCGCTCCAGTCGACGACCGCGACGATCACCTCGCCGCAGTGGAAGTAGATGCGGGTCGGGACCGTGTCGTCGGCCTCGACCGCGAGCACGTGCTCGTAGAACGCGCGAGCACGGGCGACGTCGGACGCCGGGACGGCGATCCGGAACACCCGCATCAGCCCTGCCTCCGCGTCCCGGTGAACCGTGCACCCACCTCGGGCAGCGAGCCGTCCGCAATCAGCGCCTCCTCGGCCGCCCGGAAATCCTCGCCCAGGTACCAGCGGTAGAGATAGCTCGCGTGCGTGACCGGGCCGAGGTCGAACCACTCGCCCAGCCCCGCGCGGATCGCGTCGAGCGGGTGCAGGTGCGCGCGATAGTGGGCCACGATCTCCGCGGGTGGACGGCCGGCATCGCGCCCCGTGTCCCGCCAGCGGTCCACGAGCCACGCAGCGGAGGCCTCGTCGAAGCGGGCGACGTCGAACTCGTCGACGACCAGCGCCCCGCCCGGCCGCACGAGGCTTGCGAGCCTGGCGCACGACGGCTCGAACGGCTCGACGTGGTGGAGCGAGACCACGGCCAGCGCTGCGTCGAACGAGGCCGGGGGAGCGTCGAAGTCGAGGAGTGCGACCGGCAGGACGTCGCCCTCGCCGGCCGGGTCGATCGCGACCACGTCGTAGCCCGCGTCTCGGAGGAGCGCCGCCATCTCGCCGCTGCCGGCGCCGACCTCCAGCAGCCGCGCCGGCGAGGGCGGCAGGTTCGCGTGCATGAACTCCTGGACTGCCCGGGCGGCCATCGGTCGGCAGTATCGATGATCGACTACGCTCGCCTGCATGGACGACATCATCATCACCACCACGAACGACCTGCCGGGCTACGAGATCACGCAGGTCCACGGCGAGATCTTCGGGCTGATCGTGCGTGCCCGAAACGTGTTCTCGAACATCGGCGCGGGGCTCCGGACGGTCTTCGGCGGAGTGGCGAAGGGGTACACGTCGCTCATCACCGACAGCCGCAACGAGGCGGTCGAACGGCTGAAGGAGGCCGCCCGCGAGAAGGGCGCAAACGCCGTGCTCGCGATGCGGTTTGACTGCAACGAGATTGCCGACATCATGAGCGAGGTTGCGGCCTACGGCACGGCCGTCACAGTACGTCGCATTTAGCACAGGAATCGCCTGCAAATCTGCTACCGTCCGCCCGTTCAAGAGACGTCCGTTTAGGTTGCGCGCACTGCCTTCCTGACCCGTTCTCGTTTTGCAGGAAGGAGGTGTCGATCATGGCAACCGGAACCGTCAAGTGGTTCAACGACGCGAAGGGCTATGGGTTCATCACGCCGGACGACGGCGGCGAAGACCTGTTCGCGCACTTCTCGGCGATCAACATGCAGGGCTTCAAGACGCTCAAGGAAGGCCAGAAGGTCAGCTTCGAAGTGACCCAGGGACCCAAAGGCAAGCAAGCGTCGAACATTCAGGCCGCCTGACCGCTTGACTGCTGGCGCGCCAAGGGAGGTGCGCCGCCGGCCAACAAAACCCGCCCGCTGGGCGGGTTTTTCTTGCCCACTCCACCCCGGTGCCTGCCGCAGACGTCGCAAACCGCCGGTCAGGCGTGCTCACGCCGGGGATTGTCCAGGCGGAAGAAATTGCTCGGATGACCCTTGGACATGCGCTCCTGGTACAGGAACACCAGGTCGCGCGCCTGGAACACCTTGAACCAGGCGTCCCACGAGAGCTCCCGCAGACTTCGGTCGTAGTCGGGAAAGTCGATGCGCAGGACCCGGGGGCGAGCCGTGTTGCCCTTCGGGCTGGTGGCCGGGCGGCCACACCGCTCCTCGGCCCAGCGTCGGATCACCTCGGGGTTGCGGGTGGCGAGCGTCTCGCCCGGCCGGTCGGCGTGCTGGTCCACCGATTCGATCCAGTGGGCATGCTGGGTGCTGCGCGACAGCCCGTCCCGATGCCTGGCCAGGTAG
>JBOHBE010000414.1:0-7536 GCA_050698235.1 Gaiellales bacterium | reverse complement strand
CGCGGCCCGATCCCGAGTCGACCAGCGCGGGCTTCGCCCCGAGCCTCCGGGCGTGGCGGAGCACGAGCGGGGTGAGCGAGCTATCGGGCAGGTCGATCATCCGCGGCTCCGACAGTACACTTCTGCGGCGATGGGAACCAGTCATGTCACCCTGGACGATGCGGCGGTCCTGACGGTCGGCGAGGTCATGATCTCGAAGCCGAAGACGCTCCCGCTCACAGCCACCGTCGCCGATGCGCGCCGCATGTTCGAGAGCCCGAGCGTCCGCACGGCCCTGATCGTGGACGACGGCCGCTACGCAGGCGAGCTCACGCGCGAGGACGTCGACGGGCAGGACGACGCCGCGGCGCTTGCGGGCCTGGCGTCGATCGCCACCGGAACCGCAGCGCAGGACGACACCGTCGCCGCCGCGCTCGAGCGGATGGACGCCGCCGGCACCGACCGGCTCGCCGTGGTCGACCCGGACGGCACGCTGCGCGGGCTCGTGTGCCTCAGCCGGTCGCACGGGCAGCTCTGCACCGACCCGCGATGAGGCTTATCGCCCTCCGCGACGCCGTCAAGTCGTACGGCAGCCGAACCGTGCTCCAGGGCCTCGACCTCGAGGTCGACGAGCGCGCACGGATCGGCGTCATCGGCCAGAACGGCTCGGGCAAGAGCACGCTCCTTCGGATCCTCGCCGGCCTCGACGAGCCCGACTCGGCCCCGGCCGTCCGCCGCCGCGGGATGGTCGCGTCCTACCTCCCCCAGCTCGTCGGCCCCGATCCTCGGACGCCCATCGAGATCTGCCACGCTGCCCGGCCCGACATCGCCCGCGTCGAGCGGGAGCTCGAGGAGTGCGCGGACCGGCTGGGAAGCCCCGAGGCGATGGCCGACATGGCGGTCATGCAGCGGGCGATCAACCGGCAGGAGCGACTGATCCAGGAGTACGACCAGCTCGGCGGCCACACGTTCGACGGCACCGTGCGAGGGCACCTCGAGACGCTGGGCCTGACTGACGACGAGGTCGAGCGCCCGCACGCCGAGCTCTCGGGCGGCAAGCGCAAGCTCGTCGCCCTCGCCGCCTGCCTGGCCCAGGAGCCCGACCTCCTGCTCCTGGACGAGCCCGAGACCCACCTGGACGCCGTCCGCCGCAGCGGGCTCGAGCAGCTGGTCGGCGAGTTCCCCGGGGCGGTCGTCATGGTGTCGCACGACCGCTACCTGCTCGACGAGACCGTGACGGCGATCGCCGAGCTCGACCGCGGCGTCATCCGCATGTGGCCCGGCAACTACTCGGCCTACCAGGCCGCGCGGGAGCTCGAGCTCCACCAGAAGGCGGCCGCGTTCGCCGCGCAGCAGAAGGAGATCGCCCGCCTCGAGGAGGCGATCCGGCGCTACAAGCAGTGGGCGAGCATGGTCGACGACCGCCGTCACACGATCCGGGCCCGCAACACCCAGCGGCGGATCGAGCGGATGGACAAGGTCGAGCGGCCGGTGTTCGAGCGGCGCAAGATCGGCCTCGCCCTGCGAAGCGGCGAGCGGGGCGGGAAGCGCGTCGCGGAGATGCGGGGCCTCACGGCGGCGTTCGACGGCGACCCCGTGCTGCTCGATGTCGACCTCACGATCTTCCGGGGCGAGCGGATCGGCGTCATGGGGCGAAACGGCAGCGGGAAGAGCGTGCTCGTGAAGTCGCTCACCGGCATGCTGCCGCCCGCCGACGGCGAGGTCTGGCGCGGCCCGTCGATCCGTATCGGGTACCTGGCCCAGGAGCACTCGCCGGCGACGCCTGGCCAGACGCCGGTCGACATCCTGCGCGCCCAGAAGCCGTGCACCGAGGAGGAGGCCGTCCAGGCGCTCCTGCGGTTCCTCTTCACCTACGAGCAGTGCCGCCAGCCGGTCGCCTCGTTCTCGGGCGGCGAGCGGACGCGGCTCGAGCTGCTCCTGCTCATGCGCGGCGGCGCGAACTTCCTCGTCCTCGACGAGCCGACGAACCACCTCGACATCGATTCGGTCGAGACGCTCGAGGCGGCGATCGAGAGCTACGACGGCACCGTCGTCGCCGTGTCGCACGACCGCTATTTCCTCGACCGGATCGCAGACCGCATCGTCGAGGTCTCCGGCGGCGAGGCGCATGCCTACGAGGGCGGCTACTCGACCTGGTACGCCCGGCACCGCGCGCCGGCGGCATAGCCGCGCAACATCGGGGTCTGCCCCCATTGTTGCGCGAGTGAAAAATTGGGGTCTGACCCCGTTCTTTCATTGCAGGCAGACGAGGTTCGCGGCGTCGGCGAGGACGGGGACCAGCCCGCGAGGCAGGAACGCGATCACGCACCCGCCGAACCCGCCGCCTGTGAGCCGGGCGCCGTACGCCCCGAGGCCGACCATCCGCTCGACCAGCGCGTCGAGCTCGGGCGTCGAGACCGCGAAGTCGTCGCGCAGGCTTTCGTGGCCGTCCGTGAGGACGGCGCCCGCCTCGACCAGGTCGCCCGCACGGAGCGCGCGCACCATGCGGTGGACGCGCTCGTTCTCGGAGACGACGTGCCGGGCGACCGGGTCGTCGGCCACCTGCTCCGGAGCCGCGTCACGAAGCGACCTGACGCCGATGCGCGCGGCGGCGGCCTCGCACGCGGCCCGGCGCTCCGCGTAGCGGCCGTCCGACAGCGACCGGCGAACGCCGGAGTCGACGACCGCCACGACCACGTCCTCTGGAAGGGCGACCCGCTCGACGTCGGCATCGCGGCAGTCGATGAGCAACGGCTCGCGCGGCCTGCCGAGCGCCGACACCATCTGATCCATGAAGCCGCACGGCACGCCGGTCGCGCGCTCCTCAGCCCGCCGGCAGGCCTCCGCGAGCACCGCCGGCTCGAGCGCGAGCCCCGCGGCCCGGCAGAGCGCCAGCCCGAGCCCGATCGAGAGCGCGCCGCTCGACGCCAGCCCCGCGCCCATCGGCACGGTCGACGCCAGAGCGGCGTCGATGCCGACCGGCTCCCGGCCCTCCTCCGCCAGGGCCGCCAGGAGCGCCTCGGTCCAGGGCGCGATGTCGTCGGGCGCGTCGAGCGAGACGACGTTGACGACGCCGTCGGCGCGCCGGCGGTAGCCGACCAGGCAGTCGAGCTCGAGCGCCATCGGCAGCACCCAGCCGTCGTTGTAGTCGGTGTGCTCGCCGATCAGGTTGACGCGGCCCGGCGCGCGCACGAACGCCACGTCGCCGACCTCGAGGGCGGCGGCGATGGCGTCGGCGCGGCGATCCACCGCGCGAGCGTATCCGCCGGATCTACCTCTTGGCGAGGTGCGCGCCGACCCGCACGCGCAGCTCCTGCGGCGAGAACGGCTTCGTCAGGTAGTCGTCAGCGCCGAGCGAGAAGCCGGCGTCGACGTCGCGGTCCTGCGCGCGGGCCGTCAGCATGATGACCTTCATGTCGCGATACGCCTCGTCCTCGCGCAGCGCCTTCAGAACCTCGAAGCCCGAGCGCTTGGGCATCATCACGTCGAGCACGCACAGGTCGGGGTGCTCGGTGCGGGCGAGCTCGAGGGCAGCCTCACCGTCGGTCGCGGTGATCACGTTGTAGCCCTCGCGCTCCAGCCGGAACTTCACGAGGCGGAGCAGATGCGGCTCGTCATCGGCGACGAGCACCGTGGCGGTCTCAGTCATGGTCGACTCCTCTCGGGGTTGGCTCATCGCCGCCTTATCGGCCAGACTAGCCTCCGAATGAAGCGCCGACCAGGACGCGGCGCGCCGATCGACGGAGCAGACGTGCACGAAGACCGCAGGAAGTTCCTTCGCGTCTCGGCCCATTTCGGGGTCGAAGTGCAGCCGCGGAGCGGCGGAGCACCGTTCTCGGCCAGCACGGTGAACATCTCTGCCGGTGGCGCCAAGATGGTCGCCGACGAGCCCGTCGCTCTGCATGAGCAGCTGCGGCTCGAGGTCCGCTTCGAAGGGCCGACCTTCCTGGTCTTCGTCGATGCGAGCGTCGTTCGGATAGAGCGGTCGCACCCGCGATGGGTGTTCGCCGTCCAGTTCCACGGCCTCGACCGCTACATCGAGCAGCGGATCGTGAGATGGGTCTTCGCCGAGGATCGCAGGGCCGCCGAGCGGCGGGCCGCGGTGCGCGTGCCGCTGAACGTCCTCGCCTGGTGCCGGCAGTCCGGCAGCCGCGACCGGTTCCGCGCGGGGACGATCGATCTCGCCGCGGACGGCACGCGCATCATCACGCCGCGCCCGGGCACGGTCGGGGAGCGGATCCACATCGAGTTCGACGTCGACGTGCCCGCCTACCACGTGGAGGCGCTCGCCGAGATCGTCTGGGTGGATCAGATGCCCGACGGCCGCTGGACGTACGGACTGCGCTTCGAGCAGCTCGACCGCACGATCCAGCGGCAGATCGTCGAGCACGCGCTACGCGCCACCGGTGGCCACGCTCCCCCATCTGGGGGAGCCCGCGATACGCCGAAATGATGATGGCGCCCGTCTCGGGACTGCGTCGATGAAGCCTGAGCATGGCGGCCCCCCTCCTCGCAGCCTTCGCGCTCGTCGCGATCGGACTCCTCTTCGGCGTGCTCATGTGCGCCCGCCGCATCCACGCGCAGCGAGTGGAGCGTGAGGAACTCGCCGCCCGCCACCGCGCCGAGCCCGTCCTGCACGCGCTGCTCGACGGGGACGAGGTCGATCGTGACGCCTCCGCCGACGACGTAGCGCTCGCGGCGATGCTGGCGGAGCTCTCGCCCTCGCTCGCAGGCGAGACCCGCACGGCGATCGCAGAGTACTTCGAGTCGACCGGCGCGATCAGCCGCGCCACCCGCGGCGTTGGCCATCCCCTCGCCCACCGGCGCGCCGAGAGCGCGGCCGTCCTCGGGGACATGTGCAGCGACCAGGCCGAGCCCGTGCTCCTCATGGCGCTCAACGATCGCGACGCCGACGTCCGGCTGGCAGCCACACGAAGCCTCGGCCGCCTGCGCTCCCGCGCGGCGGTCATCCCGATCCTGCACTCGCTCGCCTGCCGCCACGTGCCGCGCGCGGTCGCCGCGAACGCCGTCCTGACGATTGGCGCCGCTGCGCTGCCGGGCATCCGGACGCTGATCAACACCGAGCATCCGGCCACCCGCGCGGCGGCCGTCGAGATGCTCGGCCGGCTTGGGAACCCCCGCGACGGCGAGTCGCTGCGCGACCGCCTCACAGACGAGGCGCCGCTCGTCCGCGAGCGGGCCTGCGAGGCCCTTGCGCACCTGGGCTCCGGGGACGCCGGCCAGGCGCTCGAGGATCTGCTCGCAGACGACGAGCGCGGCGTGCGCGCCGCGGCGGCTGCGGCGCTCGCGACTGTCGGCGGGCCGAGCAACGCCGCTCGCCTGCTCGACATCGTGCATCACGACTGCGCCGAGGTGGCCGAGATCGCAGCGGCGACGCTGGCGGCGATCGCGCCCGGCCTCGTGTCTCGGGTGGGCGCGGAGGAAGACGCGCATCCGAAGCTGCGCCATGCGGCGAGCATGCTTCAGGCCGGCCTGGCGTGAGAACCGCCGTGGAGGTCGTCGGCCTGATGTCGGTGGCGTACGCCGCGGCTATCAACCTCTGCTACCTGATGCTCTGGCCGCTCGCGCGGCACGGCATGAAGAAGGCCATCCGGCGGCGGGGGTGGGCCTGGCACCAGGAGGCGCTCTCCTCGCCGCTCACGCCCGGCGTCTCGATCGTCGTCCCGGCCTTCAACGAGGAAGCGGTGATCCTCGACTCGGTCGCGTCGCTCCTCGGCCAGCGCTATCCCGTTTTCGAAATCGTGATCGTCGATGACGGCTCGACCGACGCGACCGCCGCACGAATGATCGAGGAGCACGGCCTGCACCGGGTCGAGCCGGCGCCGCGGAACCTGCTCCAGTACGAGCCCGTCCGCGAGCTCTACCGCGGCGGCTCACCCACGGATATCACGCTCGTGCGCAAGGACAACGGCGGCCGCGCGGACGCGCTGAACGCCGGCCTGGACGCCGCCCGCCACCCGTATGTGTGCGTCACCGACGCCGACTCGATCCTCGATCCGGACGGGCTCACGGTCATGATGCGGCCGGTGCAGGAGGACCCCGAGCGCGTGATCGCCGTCGGGGGCACGGTCCGCGTCGCCAACTCGTCGCGTGTGGAGTCCGGGCGCGTTGTCGAGCCGCGCATGCCCTCAGGGCAGATCGCGGGCTTCCAGGTCGTTGAGTATCTCCGCGCGTTTCTGTACGGCCGTGTCGCCTGGGACTCGATCGGAGCGCTCTTCATCGTCTCGGGCGCATTCGGCCTCTTCCGGCGCGACGTCGTCGAGGAGGTCGGCGGCTACTGGGTCGATACCGTGGGCGAGGATCTCGAGCTGACCGTGCGCCTGCACCGTCACATGCGCGAGCTCGGCCGCCCCTACCGGATCACCTACGCGCCCGATCCCGTGTGCTGGACCGAGGCTCCGGCGGACATGGCGACGCTCGGAAGCCAGCGGCGCCGCTGGCACCGCGGCCTGTGGGAGTCGCTCTGGCGGCACCGCTCGATGATGTTCCGCCGGCGCTACGGCGCGGTCGGGATGCTGGCGCTCCCGTACTGCCTCGTGTTCGAGTTCGGAAGCCCGCTCATGGAGGCTGCGGCGTGGATCGCGTTCCCGATCGGGATCAGCCTGGGCGTCATCGACGTCGAGATCGTCTTCGCGTACATCGTCTGCGCATGGCTCTTCGGCACGGTCATCACGATGATCGCCTGCGGGCTCGAGGAGCGCGGCTATCGCCACTACCGGCGCAGCGGCGACCTCCTGCGCATGTTCGTCCTGGCGATCTTCGAGAACGTCTGGTTCCGCCAGCTCGTCGACATCTACCGCCTCCGAGGCGTGTGGGACATCGCCCGCCGCCGCGACGGCTGGGGCACGATGAAGCGCCGCGGCATCGAATCGGCTTAGGGGCTGCCGGCTGCGTCCGTGAGGATCGTCGTGCGGTCGGCCGGAAGCAGGCTGGCCGGGTAGTGCGGATCTGGTCCACGGAGCACCGCCGCGATCGCTTCGGCCTTCGCCTCTCCGGGCGCCAGGATCAGGATCGACGCGGCGCGCCCGAAGACCGGGAGTGTGAGCGTGATCCGGCGCGGCGGAGGCTTGGACGCCGTCACCGCGACGGCCGCCCGATCGCGCTCCTCCAAGGCGGGGCTCTCGGGGAAGAGCGATGCCGTGTGGCCGTCGGGGCCGAGCCCCAGCACCGCCAGGTCGAGCGAGAGCCCTGCGATCTCGCGGGAGTATGCGGAGGCGGCCGCGTCGGGCTCGTCCTCCCCGCGCATGCGGTGGACGTTCCCCGCCGGGATGTCGATGCGGGAGATGAGCGACTCGTGCGCCATCCGGTAGTTCGACTCGGGGTCGTCGGGCGGCACGCAGCGCTCGTCACCGAACCACAGATGGACGTGCGACCAGTCGATCTCCGGCATCGCCGCGACCAGCTCGTACGCCGGCCGGGGGGTGTTGCTGCCGGCGAGCGAGATGCCCCCGCCCGTCCGCGCGGCGGCCGCCATCGCCGCCGCTGCCCGGACGGCGACCTCCTCCGGATCGGCCGCGACCGTGAGCTGCACTAGAC
>JBOHBE010000413.1:0-19241 GCA_050698235.1 Gaiellales bacterium | reverse complement strand
GTTGAGCGGCTGGTCGGAATGCCCCTGCCAGCGGCCCTCGCGATTCCAGTCGGTCTCGCCGTGCCGCGCGAGCAGGATCCGGGTCATGGGCCGAGATCATAAGATCCACCCCCAGATGGACGACCCTCTCGACGGGATCCGCGCACTCGTAACCGGCGGCAGCGCCGGGATCGGCCTCGCCACGGCACGCCGCCTGGTCGCCGGCGGCGCCCGCGTCGCCATCGCATCGCGCGATCCGGCTGCGGCGGCCGCCGACCTCGGCGCCCAAGCCGTGGCGGTCGACCTCGCGACGCCGTCAGGGCCGGCGGACGCCGTCGACGCGGCGGCCGGTGCGTTCGGCGGCCTCGACGTGCTCGTGAACAACCTCGGGGTGGCCCGCATCGCCACGTGGCATGAGCTGACCGATGACGACTGGCAGGACGCCTGGGACACGAACGTCATGGGCTACGTCCGCGCGATCCGGGCGGCGCTCCCGCACCTCAGGCAGTCGAGCCACGCGTCGATCGTGAACGTCGCCTCGACGTCGGGCAAGCGGCCGTCGGTGGGCATGCCGCACTACTCGGTCACCAAGGCCGCCGTGCTCTCGCTCTCGCGGCTCGTCGCAGACGCGCACGCCAAGGACGGGATCCGCTGCAACGCGGTCTGCCCGGGCCCGACCCGCACGCCGGCCTGGCTCGGCGAAGGCGGTCTCGCCGACCAGACGGCCGCGCTGGGAGGCCGCGACCGGGACGAGGTGCTCGACTCGGTCGGCAAGGGCCGGCCGATCGGACGCATGGCCGAGCCCGACGAGATCGCTGCCGTGATCGCGTTCCTCGCGTCGCCGGAGGCGTCGTACGTGACGGGTGCCGCCTGGAGCGCCGACGGCGGCACGGTCCCCGTGATCATCTGAGCACGCCCTCGCCACGCCGGCGCGGCCGGGTGCCGGACCGGCGCGGGTAGACTCGTTCCAAGATGCCGCACCCCACGGGCCCCGTCGCCGCCGCCTTCGCTGAACGCATCCGCCGCCTCGAGGCGGAGGCACTGTCGGAGCGCGCGGTGCGGTCGTACGAGACCCGCGGACGGGAGCATCCGGACGAGGGGGAATGCTCGCTGCGAACGCCGTGCCAGCGCGACCGCGACCGGATCGTCCACTCCAAGGCCTTCCGCCGCTTGAAGCACAAGACGCAGGTGTTCATCGCCCCCGAGGGCGACCACTTCCGCACGCGCATGACCCACACCCTCGAGGTGACAGGCATCTCCCGAGCGGTAGCCCGGGCGCTCCGTCTGAACGAGGATCTCACCGAGGCGATCGCGCTCGGCCACGACCTGGGCCATCCGCCGTTCGGCCACACGGGCGAGGAGGCGCTCGACCGCTGCCTGCGCGAGCACGGCTCGGAGTTCCACCACAACGAGCACTCCGTTCGCGTTGTGGAGGTGCTGGAGCGCGACGGGCGAGGGCTCAACCTGACGGCCGAGGTGCGCGACGGCATCCGCCACCACACCGGGTCGGGGCGGCCAGCAACGCTCGAGGGGGCGATCGTCCGCCTCGTCGACCGCTTCGGCTACGTGAACCACGACATCGACGACGCGGTCCGGGCCGGCATCCTCGACGCCGGCGACCTGCCGGCGGAGCCGCTGCGCCTCCTCGGCGCCACGTCGTCGAGCCGGGTCGACGCGCTGGTGCACGACCTCGTCGAGACGAGCGACCGCGCGGGGGCGATCGAGCAGTCCCCCGACTACCGGGCTGCGCTGTCCGAGCTCCGGCGGTTCATGTTCGAGCACGTCTACCTCGGCCCGCCGGCGCGTGCCGAGAGCGCACGGGCCGCCGCCGTGGTCGAGGACCTGTTCCGTCACCAACTGACCGGGTCAGATCCCGTGGCGGCGACGGACTGGGTCGCCGGCATGACCGACCGCTATGCCCTGCGGGCGCACAGGGCGCTCGCCTCCGCCGCGTGAGCACGATCACCCGGGAGAGCCTCGAGGCCCTGGAGGTCGCGGTCGACATGGTCGACCTGATCGGCGCCCGCACGCCGCTTCGCCGCTCGGGCGCCCGGTACGTCGGGCGGTGCCCCTTCCACGACGAGCGCACGCCGTCCCTCTCGGTCGACCCCGTGAAGAAGGTCTACTACTGCTTCGGCTGCCAGCGGGGCGGCGACCACATCGCCTTCGTGCGCGAGACCGAGAGCCTCGATTTCACCGCCGCTGTTGAGACGCTCGCCGACCGTTACGGCGTCCGCCTCGAGTACGAGCAGTCGTCCCCGGCCGACGAGCGCCGACGGGCGGAGCAGGGCAGGCTCTTCCGCCTGCTCGACGACGCGGCGGGCTTCTACTCCCGGTACCTGTGGGAGTCGGCCGAGGCCGAGCCAGCGCGGACGTACCTCGAGGAGCGCGGAATCACCGAGGAGACCGCCCGCGACCACCGCCTGGGCTTCGCGCCGTCGGCGTGGGACAGGGTGTGCGCCGCTGCGCTCGCCAAGGGCTTCACCGCCGCGGAGCTCGGTCAGGCGGGGCTCTCGGGCCGCGGCCGCCGCGGGCCGGTCGACCGGTTTCGCGGCCGGCTGATGTTTCCGCTGGCCGACGTGCGTGGGCGGGTGCGCGGGTTCGGCGCTCGCCAGATGCCGGGCGGCGAGCACCCGAAGTACCTGAACTCGCCCGACGGCCGGCTCTTCCACAAGGAGGACATCCTCTACGGGCTCGACCGCGCCCGCGGCGCGATCGCCACGGCCGGACAGGCCATCGTCGTCGAGGGCTACACCGACGTCCTTGCACTGCACCAGGCCGGGACGGCGAATGCCGTGGCCTCGATGGGCACGGCCCTCACGAAGAATCAGGTGACCGAGCTGAAGCGGGTGTGCTCGACGGTGCTTCTGGCGTTCGACTCCGACGCGGCGGGCGAGGAGGCATCCCTGAGGGGGATGGCGCTGGCCGAGGCGCAGGAGCTCTCGGTCCGCGTGGTCGCGCTCCCAGCGGGCAGCGATCCGGCCGACGTCGTCCTCGCAGATCCGCCCGCATTCGCCCGCTCGCTCGAGTCGGCGGCCGGCGTGCTCACGTTCCGCGTGGGACGCGCGCTTGCGATCGGCGGGACTCGCGACGAGATGTACGCGCGGGCCTCGGGGATCATCGCGGCGGCCGCGCCGTCGGTCGAGCGCGACGAGCAGGTGCGGCTCGTGGCCGACCGCCTGCGCCTGACCGACGACCTCACCGCCCGCCTCACGGCCGCGCGTCCGCCGGCACCGGCTGCGGCACCGCAAGCGCCGCAGGCGCCCGCCCGCCTCCGCCGCTCGCCGTGGGAGCAGGACGGCCGCCTGTTTCTCGGCATGGCGCTGGCGTTGCCAGACCGTGGGCGGGAGTTGTTGGCGGAGATGGATGTGGCATACTTTCCAGACGAGCCGCTGCGGGAAGCGGCCGGGCACATACGTCGGCTTCTGTCCGGCGAGGGGGAATCCGAGGACGCGGAAGGTTGGGCGCCCCGTATGGCTGAACTCAATGCCGTGGCGGCGCGCGAGGCACCCTCGGAGTCGGCTCTGGAGGAGCTCTACTGGAAGCTGCATCTGCACCGGACCGAAGACGAGCTAAAGACCTTGGGGCAAAACGCCGACTTGGAGTTGAGTCAGCAGCAGGAGCTTCAACGGCTCGAGGAGTTGAGGCTGAGGTTGCTGGCGACCCTCGAGTCCGTTCGCGCCCACGCGCCCGATCGTTAGGTCCCACACAGATGGCCGAATCCGCCCCGGATCCCACGGGGTTCGACTCCCACGAGGAGGAGCCCGACCTGGAGGTCGAGGCGTCGCCTGGTCCCACCGAGGACACGGTCGGCCTCTATCTCCGCGAGATCTCCCGGGTTCCGCTTCTGACCGCCGCCGAAGAGGTCTCGCTCGCGAAGGCCCTCGAGCGCGGCGATGAGCGCGCCCGCCGGCGGCTCATCGAGTCGAACCTGCGTCTGGTCGTCTCGATCGCCCGCCGGTACTCCGGCCGCGGCCTCAGCTTCCTGGACCTGATCCAGGAGGGGAACGTCGGCCTCATGAAGGCTGTCGAGCGCTACGACTGGCGCCTCGGCCACCGGTTCTCGACCTACGCGACGTGGTGGATCCGCCAGGCCGTGACCCGCGCGCTCGCCGACCAGGGCCGCACGATCCGCGTGCCCGCCCAGGTCGTCGACACGATCAACCGCATGGCGCGCGTGGAGCGGCAGCTGACCCAGACGTTCAACCGCGCACCGACCCACGACGAGGTCGCCGAGGCGATGGGGCTGAAGACGACCAAGGTCGAGGAGCTGAAGCGCGTCTCGCAGGAGCCCGTGTCGCTCGCCGCTCCCGTCGGTGAGGACTCGACCGAGCTCGGCGAGATGATCGAGGACGAGCACCAGCGCGGCCTCGGATCGGACATGGCCGCCGACCAGCGCGACGCGCACGTGTCCGACCTCGTGAGCCAGCTGCCCTACCGCGAGCGGCTCATCCTCGAGCTCCGCTACGGCCTGGCCGGCAACCGCCCGCACACGCTGGAGGAGGTAGGTCGCCGTTTCGGGGTCACCCGTGAGCGCGTCCGCCAGATCGAGACGCGCACGCTCCGCAGGATGGCCGCCGCCGGCGAGAACGCCGAGCTGCGCCTCTTGATCGACTAGTCGATCGTCTAGACTGCTTCACCCGATCCGCGGTAGCTCAATGGCAGAGCATCCGGCTGTTAACCGGAGGGTTGTAGGTTCGAGTCCTACCCGCGGAGCCTCTCTCTAGGCCGCCCGGTCGCGGCGATGGCGAAGGCGGCGGCTGCGAGCCACGTGGCGAACATGACTGGGCCGCCCGCGTGGACGTAGAAGAGCAGCGCAGCCAGCGTTCCTGCGGGGATCAGCGCGGTGAGCCGTCCGTTCCCCTGCACGAGCGTGGCGATCGCGGCCGTGAGCGCCACCAGGCCCAGTCCGAGAGCTCCGGTGCCCAGGACGAAGACGTAGAACGCCCAGCCCATGCCGAGGCCGTCCTCGACGATGTTGGCGGCGCTGCTCAGGGCAGCACCCGCGGCAGCGACCACCGACACCCGCAGCACGTCTCGTCTGCCGATCAGCTGCCCGAACATCGTAAGCGCGACCGCCAGGGAGAGCAGCGCCGCGCTGAACCCGATCACGTGGCGCCAGTCATCCTGAGTGTTGGACGCCTCGAAGCCGGGGTCGGCCAGAATCCAGTGCAGCAGGAACGCCACCCCGACCAAGGCGAAGAGCGCTGGGTTGAGCACGCGACGAGTATTTCAGGACTCACCTCGTTCGCCGAGGGCTGCTAGCCCGCCGTTCCAAACCCTGTCTTGAGGACGAGCTCGGCGATGACCTGATGCCCGGCGGCCGTCGGGTGGCAGCAGGGCGACGTGGTGAGCCATCCTCTCGCAGAGGCGTTCTGCGTTCCCGTACGACCGTTGAACGCTCGAAACACGTCGACGCAGCGCCCGCGATACATCGCCATCGCGCGGCAGATGGAACGCCGCAGGCTCTTGCTCTGGTCGACGCCGATCGCTCCGGTTATCACGTTCGGCAACGTGATCGCCCGGAGGGTGACGTCCGGCGACTCCAGAACGTGGCGAACCAGAGCCGCGACCAGTTCGATATTGCCCCTGAATTCGAAAAGATCGGCCGCGTAGCACGCCTCGGCCTTGCACGTACCGGCCTCAAGCCGGGCGTCACCCCTGGCGAGATCTGCTCGACCGACGCCGAGTACGACGATCTGCGCCTTCGCCACGGCGCCTTGGGTCGACGGGTCGGATCGGAGCGCCGTGGCGAGTGCCCAGGTGGTCTGTCCGCTCCGCGCAAGGTTGGTCACCACCACCTTTACCCCCAACCTCTGTCGCACGAGGCGCGCGTAGCGCCCGACCCATCCGAGGCCCGCACCATCGCCCTCCCCGGTTGCATCCGAGTCTCCCAGGGCGACGATGTTCCAGACGGCCTCGGGCGCCGCCGCCCTTCGGTGAGTCGGCGACGTGTCCGAGTCCAGGCAGCCTGATGTCGCGACGACCCCAACGACGGCGGCCGTGCGTGCGAATCCGCGAACGTGCGATCTCACTGTCAGCAAGAGATCTCGCTCCGTGAGAGATCGTCTCGGCGAGCCGAATAGGGGCCAACCGCGGCGAACGCTACGAACGGGCCCGGCCGGTCGCACCGGTAGACGCCAGGAAGCGAGAATGTCTTCTCCGCCCCCGGGATGTAGTCGTCCACGAACCAACCCGCGTCCAGCCACCGCGCCAACGGTCTCCCGATCCGATCCGTGACCGCCAAGCGGAAGCCCCAGACCCAGTGACAGCGCAGTGACCCCACGTTGCGAAGGACGATCGTGGCGACCGCGCGCCGGCGCGGCGCCGCAAAGCGCCCCGAGGCTTGTGAATGCGAGGGGTGGCGAACGTCGATTCCTACCACCATGTCGCCTCGAGCGCAGCGTGGGACGCGCTGCTCGTGCGCGACTGCCGTCGAGGCAGGTTTGGGCGAGACAGCCCGCTTGCGGCCCGAGGAGCGAAGGGCATCGATCGCGACGACCACAACCAGTGCGATCGCGACGGCGACGATAAGCCGGTTGGACCACATCCACATCCCCTCTTCCGGTGCGCGGACTGTCGCGAACAGCTTGCGCCTCTCACCGCCGTTCTGCAACCCGGTGGGTTGCGCCCGCCGCGGCCGTCACCACCTACGTGTCGAGCCCGACTCCCGGAGGGAGATCCCACTGGTGGCCGCAGCTGCCGCACGTCGCCTCGAGGCGCGCCGGCTCATCGCCCGCAGCCTCACCGGACGGCGGCGGACGGGGCGTCCACTCGAGCGGCTCGCCGCATCCTCCGCGCACGATGGGGCAGTAGTCGACCTTCTCGTAGAGGAGTGTCCGCCGCGGCATACGGGGAACGTACCGCGCCCGGCCGTTCCGCGCAGGGCGAGGCGGGGCCGGTGTCTCGCGACGCTGGCCCCGCCGTGGGGTCAGGCCGGACGTCACCGATTCGGCGGTAGGCGACGTCCGGCGCTTCTCATTCGCCCAAACCGCCGCGGCGGTTCATTCGCGCCGGGATGACCTAGCGCGACGGATCGCCGGCGGGCAGCGTGAATCCAAGACGTTCGCCCTCGGCCAGGAGGCGCGCCTCGTCGACGGCTCCGCCGACGGCGGTCGGCGTCGTCACCGAGAGCGCCGAGTAGAGCACCGCCCAGCGCAGACGGTCCTCGGGGCTCATCCCGCGCAGCTCCGCCCAGATGTAGGCGGCGACCAGCAGGTCGCCGGCGCCGGTCGTGTCGACGGCGTCTCCCACCTCGACCCCGGGCGCCGAGACGCGCTCGCCGTCGATGATCCCCATTGCGCCGGCGGCCCCCAGCGTCACGACGACCGACCCCGCGAGCTCGACGAGGCAGTCGGCGGCCGAGTCGAGGTCGGCCTTCCCCGAGAGCGTCAGCGCCTCGCGCTCGCTCACGAAGAGCACGTGGACGCCCTCCAGCTGGCGCAGCGGCTGGCGCGCGAACGCGCGGGCGTCGTCGTCGCCGCACGTCACGTACGCCGCCACGCCGTCAGGCACAGCGTGGAGCATGTCGACGTTGGCCGCGACCGTTCGCGGCTCGAGGCCCGCCACGACAGCCGCGCTGGCACGGACACCGGGATCGAGGGTGACCATCGCCCGCTCATTGCCGACCGGCATGACGACGGTCGTCGCGGTGCGGCCCGCCCAGCGCTCGACCAGGGTGACGCCTTCGGCACGCAGCGCCTCGCAGAGGAAGTCCGCCGCGTCGTCGCCGCCGAGCGGCGTGGCGAGCGCCGCCGAGAGGCCCAGGCGCGTGCTCGCAACGGCGTGGATCGCGCCCCCGCCCGGCGAGCGGACGAGGTCTCCGGCGAAGCGCTCCTCGCCCGGGCCTGGCAGCGCCTCGAGCCCGACGAACGTGAGATCCAGGAACGCAGGGATCGCGACTGCGACATCGACTGGCATCCGAGCGAGGATAGCGGTACGTCGGGTGGCCCGGAGCACCCCTCCGCCTTCCGGCAGGAGTATTGTGCGCGCGACGTCGACACGAGGGTGTCATGAGCGAAATCGACGAGTACGACGACTTCCACACCGGGGTCGAACACCTCACGGACGAGTCCTACGCGGACAAGGGCGACGCCGCCGTCGCGGCGAGCGACCTCCTTAGCGCGGCTCGCTCTGGGAAGCTGGAGAGCGCGTAGACGTGGCGCGCCGGAGCGACGCGCGCCTCGTCACTCTCGAGGAACGGCCGGCGTGATCTTCGCGGACGGCCTCGAGGACTATCTGCGGTCGATCATCCCGGCACCCGACCCGGTGCTGGCCGAGATGATCGCCCACGGTGAGCGCGACGGCGTTCCGATCGTCTACCCCGAGACGGGCCTCCTGCTCGAGGTGCTGGTGGCGCTCGTGGGCGCCCGCAGTGCAGTCGAGGTCGGGACGGCGATCGGCGTCTCGACGCTCCACATCGCCCGCGCGCTCCAGGACGGCGGCACGGTCATCTCGTTCGAGGTCGACGCGGCCAGGCACGAGGCGGCTCGCGGATATCTCGACCGGGCCGGGCTCTCGTCTCGGGTCGACCTGCGCCTGAAGGACGGCGCCGAGGGGCTCGCGGAGCTCGAGGGGCCGTTCGACTTCGCGTTCATCGACGCCCTCAAGGGCGACTATCCCCGCCACCTCTCGCTGGTGGTGCCGCTCCTGCGACCGGGCGGCGCCGTCGCGATCGACAACGTGCTGCTCTCGGGCGCGGTGGCTGGATCGGGGCCGACCCACTGGTCGGACGAGGATGTGCTCACGGTGCGGGCGTTCAATGCCGATCTGTTAGCTGACCAGGGCCTCACCGCCACCGTGCTCTCGGTGGGCGACGGTGTGGCCGTGGCCGTACGTCGCTAGAGATCGACCCGTCTATGCTCCGAGTTCTGCGCCCGTTTTTCGGCCTGAGCTCCACACGAAAGGAACCCCCTCGATGAAGCGCGTTCTCGCACTGCTGCTCGTGACCGTTCTTACGGCCGCTGCGTGCGGCGGTGGATCCAGTGGATCCGGCAGTGGTTCCGGGGGCTCCTCGTCGGGGCAGAGCGCCGCCGACCTCCTGAAGGCGAGCCAGGACGCGCTCAAGGGCGCGAAGTCCGCCTCGTTCGACGTGACGGTCAGCCTGAAGCTCGACGGCAACCTCCAGGGCGCAGGTGCGGGTGCGGCACTTCTCCAGGGGCCGCTCAGCCTGAGCCTCAAGGGGCAGGCGGGCACCGCCGACGCGGGCACCGGCAAGTTCGACATCCACTTCGCGCTCAACTTCACGGGTGGGTCATTCTCCGGCGAGGCGCTGTCGCCCGACGGTAAGACGGCCTACATCCAGATGCCGACGCTGCTCGGCCCGGGCTGGAAGTCGATCGACATCTCCAAGCAGACGTCGTCCTCGATGGGCGGCTCGGACGGCTCGACGAACCGGGGCCTCGACCAGCTGAAGGCGCTCGGCGTCGACCCGACGAAGTGGCTCAAGAACCTCAGCGTCTCGACATCGGGCAGCAACGACACGATTGCGGCCGATCTCGACGTCGCCGCCCTCGTCGCCGACATCTCCTCGATCTCGAAGTCGCCGATCACGCCCAAGGAGCAGAAGCAGCTCGACGAGGTCGTGAGCGGCATCAAGACCGCCCACGCGTCGGCGTCGTTCGACCAGTCGTCGCACCTCCCGAGCGCCCTCTCGGCCGAGTTCGCCGTCGACATCCCGGCCGATCTCCAGAAGGACGCGAGCGGCCTGACCGCCGTCGACTTCAAGGTGGACGCGACGTTCAGCGACTGGAACGCGGACTTCTCGGTCACGGCCCCGTCGGGTGCGACCCCGCTGAACGCGGGCGGCCTCTTCGGCGGCCTCGCGCCGGCCGCCTAGCCTCGCGGGCCCCATGGGGGCGGCTGGATTCGAACCAGCGACCAAACGATTATGAGTCGTCTGCTCTCACCGCTGAGCTACGCCCCCTGGCGCGCAGTCTCATCGTAATCACATACTGGCGGGACGCCGTTCAAACCATTCCGCCCCGCGGGCCGTATTACCGGTTACATGAGCCAGACCGCGGACAGCCTCTCCTCCAGCGAGCTCTTCGAAGGCCTGACGGACGCCGCGCTTGCCGATCTTGACGGCCGGCTGCGGGCCGCGGTGTTTCGGAAGGGCGAGCTCATCTACTCGCCGTATGACCGCGGCGACGCGCTCTACCTGATCGAGGCCGGCCGGGTGCGCCTCTACCGAAGCGCGCACGACGGGCGCCAGCTCACCCTGGCGATGCTCGACGAGGGCGAGGCGTTCGGCCTCGTGCCCCTGAACGGCGAGGATCTGCACGACGCGTACGCCGAGGCGATGAACGACTGCGTCCTTCGCGTCGTCCCTGCGGCCGACCTCGAGCGTACCGCCGCCGAGCACCCGCAGGTCGCCATGAATCTGATGCGGTCGCTCTCCCAGCGGTTGCGAAGCGTCGAGGACCGGCTCGAGAGCCTGGCCTTCCGTGGGGTCGCCGCGCGCCTGGCCGGCCAGCTGCTCGAGCTGATGGATCGCTACGGGCGGGTGACCCCTCAGGGGATCCGCATCGACGAGCGCTTCACCCACATGCAGCTCGCCGAGATGATCGGGACGAGCCGCGAGACGCTGACGAAGGTGCTGAACGAGCTGCGCGAGTCGGGGCTGATCGACGTGCGCGAGCGGCTCGTCTGGGTGCTCGACGCCGACGCCTTGGAGCACCTGAAAACCTCCGGATAGCTACACTGTCCCCTGGAAGTTCGAGTCTCGAGCAGGGGTGTGTGACGTGAGCGAAACCGGAACCATGCGGGTCAAGAGCGGCCTCGCCGAGATGTTGAAGGGCGGCGTGATCATGGACGTCACCACCGCCGACCAGGCCCGCATCGCCGAGGACGCCGGCGCGTGCGCCGTCATGGCGCTCGAGCGCGTCCCCGCCGACATCCGGCGGGACGGCGGCGTGGCGCGCATGGCCGACCCCGCCAAGGTGCGCGAGATCCAGGAGACGGTGACGATCCCCGTCATGGCCAAGGCCCGGATCGGGCACTTCACCGAGGCTCAGGTGCTCCAGGCGCTCGAGGTCGATTACATCGACGAGTCCGAGGTCCTGACCCCCGCCGACGAGGCGAACCACATCAACAAGTGGAAGTTCACGGTGCCGTTCGTCTGTGGCGCGACGAACCTCGGTGAGGCGCTCCGCCGCATCAGCGAGGGCGCCGCGATGATCCGGTCGAAGGGTGAGGCGGGGACGGGGAACGTCGTCGAGGCCGTGCGCCACATGCGCTCGATCCTCGGCGAGATCAAGCGGCTCGGTGCGATGGACGAGGACGAGCTCTACGGCGTGGCGAAGCAGCACCAGGCCCCGTACGAGCTGGTGCGCTACTGCGCCGAGAACGGCAGCCTGCCCGTCGTCACGTTCACGGCCGGCGGCATCGCGACACCGGCCGACGCCGCGCTCATGATGCAGCTCGGCGCCGACGGCGTGTTCGTCGGCTCGGGCATCTTCAAGAGCTCCGACCCGGCCGCGATGGCCACGGCGATCGTCAAGGCGACGACGCACTTCGCCGATCCGCAGATCGTCGCGGAGGTCTCGTTCGGGCTGGGCGACGCGATGGCGGGCACCGAGATCGCCGCGCTCGGCGAGAACGGCCTGCTCCAGACGCGTGGCTGGTAGGGCGGGAGTCCTCGCCCTCCAGGGCGCCTTCCGGGAGCACTGCCGGGCGCTCCGCGACGTCGGGCTGGACGCGGTCGAGGTGCGCGTTCCGGCCGATCTGGACGGGCTCGACGGGCTCGTGATCCCGGGCGGCGAATCGACCACGATGTCCAAGCTCATGGAGGCCTACGGCCTCGAGCAGCCGATCCTCGACCTCCACCAGCGCGGCGGAGCGCTCTTCGGCACGTGCGCCGGGATGATCGTCTTGGCCCGCGGAGCGGTGGACGGGCGGCCCGACCAGCGGTTCCTCGGCCTGATCGACCTCGACGTGCGCCGGAACGCCTACGGGCGGCAGGTGTCGAGCTTCGAGGCGCCGGTCAAGATCGCCGGCGAGGACCTGCCGATGCACGGCGTCTTCATCCGCGCGCCGCGGATCGAGCGGATCGGCGCCGACGTCGAGACGGTCGCGACGCTTGACGGCGCCCCTGTCGCCGCCCGCCACGGTTCGGTCATGGTCGCCTCGTTCCACCCCGAGCTGACGTCGGATCGGCGGCTGCACGCGCGGTTCGCGTCGATGGTGATGAGCCGTGGGGTGGTGGCCGCGTGAGCGGGCACTCCAAGTGGTCGACCATCAAGCGCAAGAAGGGCGCGGAGGACGCCCGCCGCGGCAAGCTCTTCACGAAGCTCTCCCGCGCGATCATCCTCGCGGTCCGGGAGGGCGGCCCTGACCCGGTCGCGAACGCGACGCTCGCGGCTGCGGTCGCGAAGGCCCGCTCCTACTCCATGCCCAAGGACAACATCGAGCGGGCGATCGCCCGCGCCACAGGCGGCGCCGAGGGCTCCGACGCCTACGAGGCGATCGTCTACGAGGGCTACGGGCCCGACGGCGTCGCGATCATCGTCGAGGCGCTGACCGACAACCGAAACCGCACCGCGGCCGACGTGAGGGCGGTCTTCTCGAAGCACCACGCCAGCCTCGGCGCGCCGGGGTCGGTCGCCTGGCAGTTCGATCGCAAGGGCGTGATCGAGGTGCCGGCGGAGGGGACGACCGAGGACGACGTCGTGCTGGCGGCCGCCGATGCTGGAGCCGAGGATGCGGCGCTCGACGGCGGCGCCTGGCAGGTCACGACCGCGCCGACCGAGCTGGCGGCGGTCCGCGACGCCCTCGAGGCGAACGGTCTCGCCGTGGAGTCGGCCGAGCTGCGGCTCGTCCCGCGGAGCACCGTCGGCCTCGACGAGGACGGCGCGCGCAAGCTCCTGCGCCTCATCGACGGCCTGGAGGATCTCGACGACGTCCAGGACGTCTACGCCAACTTCGACATCCCCGATGCGGTGCTCGAGGCGGTCGCCGGGTGAGGCCCGCTCAGCCCCGGCCGACGGTGCGGTTGTAGGCGCTCCACGCCCGGTCTGCGCGGCGGGGCTCCGAGAGGCCGGCGACCAGAAGCGCGTGGAGGGCGAGCACGGCGAGCGACAGCGGGACGGCGAGCATCCAGAACCCGGGCTCGATGCCCGGTGCGGCGACCGTCGAGTGGACGGGCCGCGCGAGCACCGCGGCGACTGGCAGGAGGCCGAGGACGCCGGTCAGGACGCCCGCTCCAACGGCGCGTGGGAGCGAGATCGCAAACGGGGTGAGTGCGCCGACCACGAGCTTGATGAGCGCCGCCTCGACGATCACCGCCAGGAGGGCGTACGCCGCGAGGGCCGACGTGGCATCCTCGGGGCGGGCCGTCGACACGAGCGCCTGGCCGCGCGCGACGAGCGTGCCCGCCACGAAGATCACCCCCACCGCGTGCATCACCACACCAGTGGCGATTCCGCAGAGGACGACCATCCCCAGCGCGACCCAGAAGCTCATGCGTTCCCCCATCTCGACTCCAGTGTGCGCGGGGCTCGGGAGGCGGTCAACGGGGGTATTTTCCCCCGAACACCCGTTCGACCGGCGTCCGCTCCCACGGCTAGACTGGGCCGCATGATCGTGCTCGGCATCGACCCTGGCATGGCCGAGACGGGCTATGGCGTGATCGCAGTCGAGGGCGGCCGGATGCGGGCGCTCGACCACGGCGTCGTGGTGACGCAGGCCCGGCTCCCGGCGGCTCGCCGGCTCGCGGCCGTCTACGAGCGCGTGGCCGAGCTCCTCGAGCTCCACCAGCCGCAGGCGGCCGCGCTCGAGGATCTGTACGTCGGCGCGAACCCGCGCACGATCCTCTCGGTGGGCCAGGCGCGCGGCGCGGTGCTCGCTGCCTGCGGGCGCGCCGGGCTCGACGCGGCAGGGTATCCGCCGGCCGAGGTGAAGAAGTCGGTGTGCGGATTCGGGCGTGCTGACAAGGGACAGATGCTGCGCATGGTGACCGCGATACTCAAGCTTGACCCGCCGCCCGAGACCGACCACGCGGCCGACGCGCTCGCGGTGGCGGTCTGCCACGCGACGCGGACTCCGGCGTCCGCCCGGCTGGCGGCCGCCGGATGATCGCCTCTCTCCGCGGCCACGTCGCCGCCACCCGCCCCGGTGCGATCGTGCTCGATGTGGGCGGCGTGGGCTACCTCGTTGCCGCCACCGCGTCGGCAGTGCGGCGGGCGGGCGACGCCGACGGCGGCGAGATCACCGTCCACACCCACCTGCACGTCCGCGAGGACACGCTCCAGCTCTACGGCTTCGCCTCGACCGGCGAGCGGTCGCTGTTCGAGCTCCTGCTCGGTGTCTCCGGCGTGGGGCCCAAGGCGGCGCTTGCGATCGTGTCCGGCTACGCGCCCGACCAGATCAGGCGGGCCGTCGCGACCGGCGACCACGCGCTCTTCACGTCGATCCCCGGCATCGGGCGGCGGACGGCCGAGCGCGTCATCGTCGATCTCAAGGACAAGGTGGGCACGGTCGAGGTCGCCGACGGGCCGGCCGACGCGGGTGGCGACGACCATGCCGCCGCGCGCGACGCCCTCGTTGGCCTCGGGATGTCGGTGGCCGAGGCCGAGGCGGCGCTTCGCGACGTCGACGAGGACATCCCGATCGAGGAGCGCGTCCGGCTCGCGCTCGCCGGCTCGCTCACGGGCGCCACGTGAGCGCGGCGCCCGACGTCCGCATCCCCGACGCACTCGTGGCGCCGGGCGAGGAGGAGTTCGACCGGTCACTGCGGCCCAGGAGCCTGGCCGAGTTCGTGGGTCAGGCGCAGATCAAGGAGCAGCTCGGCATCTTCCTCGAGGCGGCCCGCCGGCGCGGCGAGCCCTGCGAGCACGTGCTCCTGGCCGGCCCTCCCGGGCTGGGCAAGACCTCGCTCGCGGGCATCATCGCGACCGAGATGACCTCGACGCTCCGCGTCATGTCGGGCCCGGCCGTCGACCGGAAGGCCGACATGGCCGCGATCCTGACGGCCCTCGAGCCCCAGGACGTCCTCTTCATCGACGAGATCCACCGCCTGAACCGGGCCATCGAGGAGCTGCTCTATCCGGCGATGGAGGACGGCTGCATTGACATCGTCGTCGGCCAGGGCCCCGGCGCTCATTCCCTGCGCCTCGAGCTGAAGCCGTTCACGCTCGTCGGCGCGACCACGCGCACCGGCCTTCTGACCACACCGCTCCGCGACCGGTTCGGCATCACCCACCGGCTCGACTACTACGAGGCCGCCGAGATCGAGAGCATCGTCCAGCGGTCGGCCCGCCTCCTCGACGTGAGCGTCGACGCCGGAGGATGCAGCGAGATCGCACGCCGGTCGCGCGGCACTCCCAGGGTGGCGAACCGCATCCTCCGTCGCGTGCGCGACTTCGCGCAGGTGCGCCACGCCGGCGACATCACCCACGCTGTCGCGATGGAGGCGCTCGACCTGTTCGAGGTCGACCATGCCGGGCTCGAGCGCATCGATCGCGCCATCCTCGTGGCGATCGCCGAGCGGTTCTCGGGCGGGCCTGTCGGCCTGTCGACGCTGGCCGTCGCGATCGGCGAGGAGCCCGACACCATCGAGGACGTCTACGAGCCGTACCTGCTCCAGCTCGGCCTCCTCCAGCGCACGCCCCGCGGCCGGGTCGTCACGCCGGCGGGCTACGCCCACCTGAAGCTGCCTGCGCCCAAGCGCGACCCGCGCCTGTTCTAATCCGGGCATGTGGCGGAAGGCGCGTCCGTGGATCCCGCTCGTTCTCGGGGCCGTCGTGCTCCTGGTGGCAGCGTCGGCCGCCGGCCTGAGTGCGATCGAGAGCGCGTCGAAGGGGCCGGCGTTTCGGCTGGCGGCGACGTGCCTGCGGGTGAACGGCCCGGCGCGGCGGCTGCTCGGCGTCATCACGGGCTCCGGGTTCACGGTCGAGGGATCGGTGATCGAGAACGCCGACGGCACGGGCTCGGCCAAGATCGACTTCCACGTGAACGGGTCGTGGCGCGGCGGCCACATCCACCTGCGGGCGATCGAGCGCCGGCGCGTGTGGCACCTCGTCGGGCCCGCCACGCTCCGCGTCGCCGGCTCGACGTACCACATCGACCCCGGCCGGGTGCGCGCGCTGGACGCCCGGCGATACTCCCGCCTGTGCGCACCTGTGAACTCGACTACGACCTTCCCGGCGACCTGATCGCGCAGGCGCCGGCCGAGCCGCGCTCGAGCGCGCGCCTCATGGTGTACGACCGCGCGACCGGCGAGGTGCGCCACCGGGTGTTCTCTGACCTGCCCGACGAGCTTCGCGACGACGACCTGATCGTCGTGAACAACACGCGCGTCCTGCCCGCGCGGATTCACGCCCGCCGCGCGACCGGTGGCGCCGTCGAGCTGCTGCTACTCGAGCAGCGCCCGGATGGTGCGTGGGACGCCCTGGCGCGCCCCGCCCGCCGCCTGCGCGCGGGCGAGACCCTCGACGCGGCCGGCACGCCGATCCTCGTCGCCGAGGTGTTGCAGGAAGGTCACGTCACCGTCACGCTCGATGGTGCCGTACCTGACCCCTCCCTGCTCGAGCGGATCGGCGAGCTGCCCGTGCCGCCGTACATCCACCGCCCGCTCGAGCGCGCGGATGACTATCAGACCGTGTATGCGCGGTCGCCGGGGTCGGCGGCGGCACCCACCGCGGGCCTTCATTTCACCGCCGAGATGTGGGCCGAGATGCGCCGCCGGTACCAGGTACTCGAGGTGACGCTCGCCGTCGGGCTCGATACCTTCAGGCCCGTGAGCGCCGACGACCTCGCCGACCACGCCCTGCACACCGAGGCGTACGAGGTGGGGGAGGAGGCCGCGCGGGAGATCGATCGCGCCCGCGGAGAGGGGCGTCGCATCGTGGCGGTCGGCACCACCTCCGTGCGGGTGCTCGAGACGGTCTGGGGGGCCGTGCCTGCCGCCCCGCTGTCCGGCCGGTCGGGGCTCTTCATCACACCCGGGTACGCCTTCGCAGCGACCGGCGCGATGGTGACGAACTTCCACCTGCCGCGCTCGACGCTGCTCGCCATGGTGATGGCGTTCGCCGGCATCGACGAGGTGCGCCGCCTCTACCGCGCCGCGGTGGACGAGCGCTACCGGTTCTACTCGTTCGGCGACGCGATGCTGATCGTGTGACCGGGCGGTTCGACATCGTCGCCACCGACGGCGCCGCCCGCGCGGGCGTGCTCCAGACGACCCACGGCCCGGTCGAGACGCCCGTCTTCATGCCCGTCGGCACGAAGGCCTCGGTGAAGGCCGTCATGCCCGGCGAGCTGCGCGAGCTCGGTGCCCAGATCGTGCTCGGGAACTCTTACCACCTCTACTTCCGGCCGGGCGCGGAGCGGATCGACCGCCTCGGCGGCCTGCACCGGTTCATGGGATGGGACGGCGCCATCCTGACCGACTCCGGCGGCTACCAGGTCTTCTCGCTGCGCGACACCGCCACGATCGACGACTCGGGCGTCGACTTCCGGTCGGTCTACGACGGCTCGCAGCACCGGTTCACGCCTGAGCTGACGATGGAGATCCAGCGCCTCCTCGGATCGGACATCGCGATGGCCTTCGACGAGTGCCCGCCCGCGGGCGTCGAGACCGCCAAGCTCGACGACGCCGTGCGGCGGACGTCGCTCTGGGCCGATCGTTGCCGCGCATGCACGCCGGCTCCCGGGCAGCTCGTGTTCGGCATCGTCCAGGGCGGCATCGACCTCGAGCTCCGCGAGCGGAGCGCCGCCCACATCGTCTCGCTCGGCTTCGACGGCCACGCGATCGGCGGGCTGACCGTGGGGGAGAGCCGCGAGGCCATGTTCGCCACCACCCGCGCAACGGCCGAGATGCTGCCGGCCGAGCGGCCGCGCTACTTCATGGGGATCGGCGATCCCGAGGGCGTCATCGAGGCGATCGCCGCCGGGGTGGACATGTTCGACTGCGTGCTTCCCACCCGCCTCGGCCGCACCGGCTCGGCGCTCGTCGCCGGCGGGCGCCTCAACATGCGAAACGCGATCCACGCCGACGACGAGCGGCCGCTCGAGGAGGGGTGCACGTGCCCGGCGTGCGCGACCTTCTCGCGGGCGTACATCCGGCATCTGATCACGCAGGACGAGATCGTCGGACTGCGCCTCCTCACGCTGCACAACCTGCACGTGCTCTTCGAGCTCGTCCGCGGCGCGCGCGAGGCGATCCGGGCTGGAACCTTCTCCAAATATCGCTCGACTAGACTTTCCGCCCCGTGAGTGAGACGCGCCGCAACCTGTCGATCATGGGCCTGGTGGTGGCGCTTACCATCGCGGCCGGCGCCTTCGTCGCCGTAAAGGGATTCACCCTCGGGCTCGACCTCCGCGGCGGCCTCGAGGTCGTCCTGAAGGCGGAGGCGCCGAAGGGTCATGTCCTCACGTCGGAAGACCTCGACCGGTCGGTCTCGATCATGCAGAGCCGCATCAACGGCCTCGGCGTCGCCGAGCCGGAGATCCGCAAGCAGGGCAAGGACCAGATCGTGATCCAGCTCGCCGGCGTCCACGACCCGGCGAAGGCGGCCGCGCTGATCGGCAAGACGGCGCAGCTGATGCTCTTCGACTTCGAGAACGACCTGACCGGGCCGTCGAAGGACCTGAACGGCAACCCGATCGCGAGCCCGACGCTCTACGAGCTGCTGAAGCAGCTCCAGACGCAGGCGGCGAAGGGGACGCCGGAGTCGTACTACCTCTTCCGCACGAAGTCGGTGAAGGTCGCGTCGACGAAGAAGGTGAAGGTCAAGGGCAAGACGATCCTGAAGCCGTTCAAGAAGACGGTCGTCAAGCACTCGCTCGTGCAGACGACGGCGAACCCGGCCGACACTGTCGAGAAGCTCCTGAAGCCGTTCGGCGGCAAGGTGCCGGCGGGCGACGAGCTGCTGAAGGTGCCGCAGCACACGATCGTGATCAGCTGCCAGGCGACGACCGGTTGTCTCGGAGCAAGCGCCGTCGCGCCGAGCGGCAGCTACTACTACCTCGCGAACTTCTATCCGTCGCGGAAGGCGGACCCCGTGCCGGAGATGACGGGCGCCGACCTCGTGCTCTCGGGCACCCGCGCCGACATCAATCAGTCGGGCGCAGGCTACGTCGTTCTCCTCCAGTTCACGAATCACGGCTCCAACCAGTTCGAGAAGATCACGAAGGACGAGGCGCAGCGCGGCCAGACGAAGTGGGAGCTCGCGGGGCGTCCCTCGATCAGCCCGCAGAACAATCCTTACGCCCAGCACTTCGCGATCGTCCTCGACGGCAGGCTCGAGTCGACGCCGTACATC
>JBOHBE010000412.1:0-16749 GCA_050698235.1 Gaiellales bacterium | reverse complement strand
TCAGGCGCTGGCTATGCGACCGCCGTGGACCGCTCGTCGCCGGGAGCCCGAAGAACGAGGCTGGCGCCGATCATGAGGTAGAGCACCACGGTCACGGTCGGCACCAGCCGATGTTCGGCGTCCGCATGACGGTCTGGTCCGGCACCCGGCTCGTCGCCGAGGCCGTCCGCGACGCTCACGCCGAGCGGCCGGCGGTCATGCTCTACGGCTTCACGCTGCTCGCGACGTCCCATCCTGCGGAACAGGCCGTGGTGGGCCAGATGCCGCCGATCGTGAGGAAGCTCGTCACATAGCCGAGGTACGACGGCCACTGGTTCAGGATCCCGCGCCACAGGTCGTGGAAGTCGGCCTCGGGCATCGAGATGTCGAGGACGGGGAGCGTGATGGCGATCGCGAACACGCCGTCGCTGAACGCCTCGGTCCGCCCGGTGTCCCAGCGGTTCGCCATCGTGCCTCTGTTCGCACGATCCGCCCGGCCTCCTGTTCGCGGACTACGCCGGCTGGCCGGCGGCCGCCTGCCGGCGCCTCCGGACGACGACGAAGATCACGCCGATGGCCACCGTCGTCAGGAGCCCGGAGATCACGATCGACGCCAGCGGGAAGCCCGAGAGTGCGGTGCCGACCAGGTACGCGAGCGCGCAGGTGTACACCGACCACACCGTTCCACCGAGGATCGACCACGGGAGAAAGCGGCGGTACGAGAACGCCGAGATGCCCATCGTGGCGTTCACGGCGAAGCGCAGTCCGGGCACGTACCGGCCGGCGACGATCATGAGCGCCGCGTTGGCCCCCATGATGTCGAGCGCCATCTTCACCTTGTCGTTCTGCTGCGCCCGCTCGAGCTGCGGCCCCATCCGCCGGCGCCCGAGCCGAGCCACCCAGTAGAGGGCGCTGTCGCCGACGACGGCCCCCAGCGCTCCCGCCGCCATCACGAGCCACAGGTTGAGCGAGCCTCCGGCGGCAAGCGTGGATGCGGCGTTGAGCACGGTCTCGCCGGGGAGCACCGGGAACAGCGCGTCGCCGACGACGAAGAGGAACACCGTCGCGTAGGCCCACTCTCCAACCCCCGTATCGACGAGCGAGAAGCCGTCGATCCCACCGATGTCGATGGCGAGGAGCGCCGTCCCCACGACCGCAAGAACGACGACTCCTGCGACGACCAGCGCGACATGGCCCCATCGAGGCCGGGCGCTGTCAGCTGGTCGCATCGGGGCGGCCGCGCAGGGGGTCCGCGGCGGTGTGGGTCTGGAGAGCTGCGATCAGGTGACAAGCATGCCAGCTACGTCGGCTGCGACGATGTCATCCGCTTCCGGGCGCTCATGGTTCGAGAAGCGGATACGATCTCCGGCGGCCGCTGCCGCTCGTGGTGTCGGCCACAGCCAAAAGAAGAAAGGAGGAAACAATGGTTGTACTGAGTCTTGGCGAGTTTCTCTGGTCGCTCTTGGTCATCTTCTTCATGGTCGTCTATTTCATGATGCTGTTCCAGGTCATCGTGGACGTGTTCCGGCGCAAGGACGCGTCGGGAGTCAAGAAGGCGGTGTGGCTGATCACGCTCTTGATCTTCCCGCTCGTGGGCCTCCTGGCCTACATGTTCACGAACGGCGACAGCATGACCTCGCGCAATGTGCACGAGATGCAGCGCTCGCAGGAGCGCTTCGACGACTACGTTCGCGAGACGGCAGGCGGTTCGGCAGCCGAGATCGAGAAGGCCAAGGGCCTGCTCGACAGCGGCGCGATCTCGCAGGCCGAGTTCGAGCGCCTGAAGGGCAAGGCGCTCGCCTAGCGGGCCACGTCGCCGCGCGGCTCGCCCGGGCACCTCGCCCGGGTGAGCCGCATGGCGGCCCGGGGCCCATTCACTCAGGCAGTATCCGCGACCTCGGCGGCGGCAAGCCCGATCGCGACCAGGTCACGCGGGTGCACCCACGCGTCGGCCAGGTGGAAGCCTCCGGCTCGGCCGATCGCGTCGCGCAGCCCGATCGCCCACCGGTGCTCGATGAGCGCGATCGCAGCTGCGCTGCCGTTCGGGATGGCATCGGCGACGTACCACACCTCCTGGTCATCGAGGAGACCGCCCTCGACCGCCGCCTCGGCGCCGCGCACGGCCCCGATCTCGGCGCCTTCCTCGCCACCGGCTCCGATCCCGATCAGCGCGCCCACGAGCGCGCCGAACTCCGCGGAAGCGTTGACATCCTTCTGCGAGAACGTCTCGAGCTCGCCGTCCTCTGACTTCTTCACCACGATCATGTCGATCATCCGCACGACGTCGTCCTGGCGCAGACGCTCGATCTCCGCGAGCACCTCGCCGCGGAATTGCGGGTCATCGAATCCGATCACGAGCATCTGCACGGGTCCCATCGTCATCGCGCCTCCTCCTACTGCGAGAGCAGCTTCGCTTTGGCTGCCTCGAACTCGTCGGCGTTCAGGACGCCGGCATCCATGAGTCCCTTGAGCTCGGTCAGCTTCGACACGAGGTCGCCGCCCGCGGGCGCGGCTGCCGGCGCCGCGGGCGCCTGGGGCTGCTGCATCTGCTGCGCTTCGAGCTGGTTGAGCCGGGCTTCCTGGTCTGCCTCGGCCTGGCTGTGGCGCTGGGCGTTCTTGCCAACCATGTACGCGCCCCCGCCGACCATCGCGGCTCGCATCAGGGGTCGCCGTCGTCGTCCGATCATCGCCGTCTCCTCCGGTCAGGTACTGGGATCGTCTCTAGCCACACGCTTCGGCGCACTCGTGCCTGCCACCGTCTCTCTGGGAGGCGGACACTACCCCGACAGAGTAGTGGCTACGCGGCGGACGAGGGGGACCTGGCCGCTCAGGGTCGTGCCGCACCCCGGCTGTGAGATCAGGTGCATCTGCCCGCCCACGGCCAGCATGCGCTCGTCGATGTTCGCGATGCCGATACCGGCCCCGCGGCGGCCCGGTTCGAACCCCACCCCGGTGTCCTCGACGTCGAACCGCAGCGATCCGCCCGCCGCCGAGACGTTGATCGTCGCGCGCGCATCGGGCCCCGCATGCTTCCCGGCGTTCTGGAGCGCCTCGAGGCAGCAGAAGTAGATCGCGCTCTCGACCTCGGCGGTGTACCGGCCGAGGCCCACCGTGTGGACGGCGGTCGGGATGGACGATCGGCGCGCCGCCGCATGGAGGGCGCCGACGAGGCCCTCCGACCGGAGGAGGGGCGGGTAGATCCCCTGCGCGAGCGAGCGCAGCTCATCGAGGGTGGCGTCGACGTCCTCGGCGAGCTCCGCGACGACCCGGCGCGCCTCCGCCCGGTCGACCTCGCCGATCAGCCCAAGCTTGACCCGCAGGGCGATCAGCCGCTGCTGGGCGCCGTCGTGCAGGTCGCGCTCGAGCCGGCGTCGCTCCTCCTCGGCCGCGGCCAGGATGCGCGAGCGGGCCACCCGGATCTCGCCCTCCATCCGCTGGGCCTCGAGCGACAGGAGCGTCGCGGTGCCCGCGGCGCGAAGGAGCTCGGGATCGGCTTCGAGCTCGGGATCGTGGAGGATCGCCGCCACCGGAAGCCCGGCCCGGTCGATCCGGTGCCACGCGAACCGTCCGTCGGCGACCGCGACCGCCTCGCCGTCGACCCCGAGGTAGGCCGCGTCGGCCTGGGACCAGAACGCGAGGCGCAGCGAGGGGTCGCCGAGCGCCGATCCGACGTCCGTCTGCCACCGCCGGGCATCCGGCCGGCGAGCCAGGGTCGTCAGCATCCTCTCCAGTGCCGGCCCCGCGACGATCTGCGCCCGCAGGAGCGGGGCGACGAAGGCAACCGGGAGCAGGCCGAGAAGGACGGCGTGCGCCCAGCTGAGCCCGTCAAGAAGCTCGACCGACCCACCCGCAGCCTGGGCGAGCCAGCGGATGGCGAAGACGACGGCGCCCGCCGCACCGACCACCATGAGCGCGGCGACCGCCCTGCGGTTGGGCCGCGTCCCCCGCGCAAAGCGGCGGACGAGCGCGAGGCCAAGGGCGAGCGCGATCAGCGCCGAGGCCGCGCCTCCGGCCCACCTCATCCCGTGGACGACGCCGGGAGAGGCGGTGACCAGCTGGATCGCGTTTGCCGGACAGTCCGTTGTGCACGCCGCCAGGGGCTGGTCCGAGTGGACCATTGGCGAGACGAGAACGGCCGGCAGCGAGATCAGGACGACGGACGCGGCCGCGAGCCCGACGAGCGCGGTGCGCGCCCTCCCCCGGAGGCGACCGGTGGGGAACGTCATCAGGGCATAGGCGATGACCGGCAGCAGCAAAATGCGCCCGACGGCTCCGACGGCGTAGAGCTGGGGATCATTCGAGGCCTGCATCGATGCGAGTGCGGCGACGACCGCGCACACGATGAGGCACTGGCCGAGGCGGCTGGCCGGCCGGCGATCGAGCCAGACAGCCGCCGCCAGGCTCAGACCGACGATCAGCTCGACCTGGAGCACGGCCTCGGCGCCCGGGTGGCTGACGTGCCGGCTGGTGAGCGCCGCAGCGGCCGCTGCGCCGGAGGCGCCGGCGACCATGAGCCACACCGACGGACGGCGCGCGCGGTCGATCCCGGTGGCGATCAGGTCGCGACCGCCCCAGTATCCCGAGGCGGCGGCTCTCCCGACGTCAGGCACCCAGTTCCCCTTCCTTGGGGACACGACGAACCGTGTCCGTCGCAGACGTTACACCGCCCGCTCACCCACGGGCAACAGGCCTCACCACACCGTTACAATCGTTGGCAGCATGGTCAGACTCGTCGTCGGTGAGGACAGCTATCTCGTGCAGCAGGGCATCGGCCAGGTGCTCGCGACCATGCCCGAGATCGAGCTCGTCGCGATGTGCGAGACGACCGCTCAGCTCGAGCGGACGATCGAGGCCGGAGGCGTGGATGTCGTCATGACCGACATCCGGATGCCGCCTGGCCAGTCCGACGAGGGCATCGAGTTCGCGGCGCAGCTGCGCGAGACGAATCCCGAGATCGGCGTCATCATCCTGAGCCAGTTCCTCGAGCCCGAGTACGCCGTGCGGCTGTTCGAGCACGGCGCCGCTGGACGGGCGTATCTCCTGAAGGAACGCATCGCGACGCCGGCGGAGCTGCGGCGTGCCATCACGTCGGTCTCGACGGGCGGATCGGTGACCGACCCCAAGGTCGTCGAGGTGCTCGTCGCGGAGCGCCGCAGGGCGGAGCGCTCACCGCTCAACGACCTCACTCCGCGCGAGCTCGAGGTGCTCTCGCTCGTGGCGGAGGGCCGGAGCAACTCGGCGGTCGCGGGCGAGCTCTTCCTGACCAAGCGCGCCGTCGAGAAGCACATCAACGCGATCTTCGCCAAGCTCGACCTCCCCGACGAGTCGGTCGCCAGCAGGCGCGTCCACGCCGCCCTGCTCTTCCTCTCGGAGCAGAACGAGGCAAGCCGACCCCACCGCTGAGTACGTGCGGGCACGGTGGCGGGCGGCTCCGGCCCCTGTAAGCATCGTCAGCTACCCCGGTGGCTACCCGGGTCTTTCATGCGCACGCAAGCGGACGCCCCGGCTCCCTGGCAACGATCCGGCGACCCAGCTACGGCAGGTGCCGTCATCCGCGTGCTCGTCGCCGACGACAGCCCGGCCTTCCGCACGGTCGCCCGGCAGGTCATCGAGCTCAGCCCCGGCTTCGAGCTGGCGGGCACGGCCGCGACGAGCGAGGAAGCCGTCGAGCTGACCCGCAAGCTCCGTCCCGAGCTCGTCCTCATGGACGTCCGCATGCCCACTATGGGCGGGCTCGACGCGGCGCTCGAGATCGGGGCCGATCCCGGAGCGCTGGTCGTCCTGATCTCGGGAGGCCGGCGGGAGGACACGCCTGGGATCTCGGGCACTAACCTTCCGTACCTGCCGAAGAGCAGCTTCGGGCCGGCGGCGCTCCGCACGCTCTGGGAGGACCTCAGGCGCGGGTAGCGGGCGCGCCCACGTCGAGTGGTGCGAGCCTCCTTGCCTCCGTGCGGCGCCGGAACAAACATGGCAGACTCGACCCTGCGGAGACGCGACGACGCGCCTGATGACACATGAGTGACACGCAGCCCCACGAGTACGGACGCACCCCGGCCTGGGAGCCGGAGCGGCCCCGCCTCGACCCCTTCCGCCTGGTCATCGCGTGGCTCGTGTCGGGGGCCGGGCTGCTGGCCGCCGCCTGGATCCTGCCCGGGATCTCGATTCCGGGGTTCTGGGGCGCGCTCCTGGTCGCCGGCCTCGTCGGCGTGATGAACGCCGTGATCCCGCCGGTGGTCGCCGCACTCCGGCTGCCGTTCATGCTCGCGCTGGGGTTCATCCTCGTGCTGCTCGCCGACGCGTGGATGCTGAAGGCGGCGGCGCGCATCAGCCCGAGCTCGATCACGGTCGACTCGTATGGCTGGGCGTTCCTCGCAGCCCTCCTCGCGGCGGCCGTCTCGATGATCCTGAACGTCGTCTTCGGTGCCGACGACGACGACACCTACACGCTGCGGGTGATCCAGCGAATCGCGCGTCGCTCCGGCGAGCGGACCGTGAGCGACGTGCCAGGTATCATCTATCTGGAGATCGACGGGCTCGGCCTCCCGGTGCTCCGCAGGGCGCTCCGGGACGGGAACGCCCCGCGCATGGCCGCGTGGCTGGCCGAGGGCAGCCACCGGCTCGTCGAGTGGGAGACCGACCTGTCGTCGCAGACCGGGGCCAGTCAGGCGGGAATCCTGCTGGGATCGAACGACGACATCCCGGCGTTCCGCTGGGTCGAGAAGGAGCGCGGCGTCGTGATGACGTGCTCGGCCCCCGACGACTGCGCCGAGATCGAGCGCCGCCACGCCACCGGAGCCGGCCTCCTGGTCGACGGGGGCTCGAGCCGCGGGAACCTTCTGTCAGGCGAGGCCGACGAGGTCATCCTGACCGTGAGCCGGATCGCGGCCGAGAAGTCGGCCAACCCCGGCTACCGCGGATTCCTCTCCAACGGCTACAACGCCACCCGCGCGCTCGTCCTGTTCACGTGGGAGGTCGTGCTCGAGTGGCTCGCAGCCGGCCGCGCGATACGCCGCGACGTCCGGCCCCGGGGGCACCGCGGCGGCTACTACCCGTTCCTGCGCGCGGGCATGTGCGTCGTCGTCCGCGACCTCATCGTGTACGGCGTGCTGACCGACATGATGAAGGGCCGGCCGGCGGTCTACGCGACGTTCTCGAGCTACGACGAGGTCGCCCACCACTCCGGGCTCGAGCGCGCCGACACGCTCGAGGCACTGCGCAAGCTCGACCAGCAGTTCGGCAGGATCGACCGGGCGCGGCGGTTTGCGCCGAGACCGTACGAGATCGTCGTCCTGTCCGACCACGGCCAGACGCAGGGAGCCACGTTCAAGCAGCGCAACGGCTACGGCCTCGACGACCTCGTGCGCGGGGCGCTCGAGGCGGCCTCAGTCAGCGAGATGGCCCAGGGGGACGAGCAGCACGCGATGGCCGCCCTCGCGCTGGGCGAGGCGACGGGCCGGGCGGACAAGCCCCCGAAGCCGGCCGACGACGTCGCGGATCGCGATGCGATCGTGCTCGGCTCGGGCAACCTCGGCCTGATCTATCTCATGGAGGAGAAGCGCCGCCTGACGCTGGAGGAGATCGACCGGCGCCATCCCCGGCTGATCCCGGCCCTGCGCGAGCACCCGCACGTCGGCTGGATCCTCGTCCGCTCGGAGGAGCACGGGCCGCTCGCGCTCGGCCGCGGTGGGATCCACCATCTGGCCGATGGCCGGGTGGAGGGCCCCGACCCGCTGGCGCCGTTCTCCCCGACGGCACCCGACCATCTGCTGCGCACGGACGGGTTCGCGCACGTCGCCGACCTCATGGTGGGGAGCTTCTACGACCCGCAGCTCGACGAGGCGTGCGCGTTCGAGGAGCTCATCTCGTTCCACGGCGGCCTGGGCGGCATCCAGACGCGAGCCTTCATCCTCTATCCGGTGGCGCTCCCGGCGCCCGAGGGCCCGATCATCGGCGCCGCGGCGGTGCACGGCCTCTTGTCGGGCTGGCGGAGCCACCTCCAGGCGCCCGCCTCGCCCGAGGCCGAGCCGGCGCCCGCCTGATCCACCTGCCGGCACGCCCGCGGCGGTGTTGCTTGCATCATCGCAAGCCGTCCCGGCGGCCGGTCGAATGTGCACGCAAAGCGCCGAAAAGGAGCGTGAGAGATGTCAGTGCAACGTGAGCCGAGCGGATGGGCGATCGGCGGGGCGATGTTCGCCGGCTCGATGATGATCATGATCGGGATCTTCGATGCCCTTGCCGGCCTCACCGGGATCCTCCGGGACGACTTCTACGTGAACACGCCCCACAACCTCTTCAAGTTCGACATCACCGCCTGGGGATGGGTCCACCTCGTGATCGGCATCGTCGTGGTGTGCGCCGGCTACGGCGTCCTCTCCGGCGCCACGTGGGCGCGAGTGGTGGGAGTGATCCTCGCCATGGTGGTCGCGATCGAGAACTTCATGTTCATCCCCTACTACCCGTTCTGGTCTCTCCTCATCATCGCGCTCGCCGTGTGGGTCATCTGGGCGCTCGCCTTCCGGGGCGACGACTACCGCATCTCCCAAGCGTAAACCGGCCCGGACCAGAAACCGGCCGCGCGTCCCCGTCGGGCCCGCGCGGCCGGTCTACCCTGAGCGCCTTCGCCCGTGCGAGCGGTTCAGCTCGCCGAGACGACGTCCTCCTCCGCGAACGCCTCGCGCAACCGCGCCTCCTGCTCGTTCGAGAGGTTGGTGTGGATCAGCTCGGCATGCCCTGTGTCTGGCGACAGCGCATCCCTGACCTTGTCCTGCACCGCGTCGGATGTGAGCAGGAACAGCGCCGACGTGCCCGGCGTCACCTGCTCGCGCACCTGGTTGATGAACCCGTCGTCGATCCCGACGTCGGTCAGCGATCCGGCGAGCGCCCCTGTCGCCGCGCCGACCGCGAGCCCGAGGAGCGGTACGAAGAAGATCAGCCCGAACAGCATGCCCCAGAAGGCCCCGCCGAGGGCGCCGGAGGCGGTCGTGCCGTGAAGCTGCTTGGTCTTCGGCTTCCTGCGGCCTTCGGGCCACGTGACGACGGCGGCATCATGGACGCGGATCAGCTCCTCCTTCTGGAGCCGCTCGAGCGTCGTCAGGGTGTTCTCGGCGCCTTCTGCCGAGTCGAACTTCCACACGCTGAATGTGGCCATGCAGAGCCTCCTCGCTCGAATGAACGGCCAAAGCGTCCCGTGCGGCAGCGATGCAGGCAAGGTTGCGCGCACGACAGCCCCGATGAGGCGCGCACCACCCTCCGCCCGGCGCTACGGCGCGGTGGGGATCTCCCCTGTCACGGTCGTCCCGCCGTCCGCGTTCGGGCCGATCTCGACGACACCGTCGACCGCGCGCAGCCGTTCTCGGATCGCGTCGGCGCCCCACCCGTTCGTCGCCCGTGCAGGCAACGGTCGGCCGGCATCGACGACCGCGAACCGCAGGATGTCGTCGCCCTCACGAACACGGACGGTGATCGCGCTGTCCGGGCCGGCGCGCTCGGCGGCGCCACGGATCGCCTCCAGGCAGCAGAAGTACACGACGCTCTCGATCTCGGGCGCGTGACGGCTGACGCCGGCGCAGTCAACCGTCGTCGGGACGGCCGAACGCCGGGCCACTCCGCGGAGCGCGCTCGCAATCCCCTCGGCACGCAGGAGCGGCGGATAGATCCCATGCGCGAGGTGGCGCAGATCGTCCGTCGCCGCGTCGATCTCGTCGGCGATCTCGGCGATCAGCCGCTGATCCTCCTCGTCGCCGGTCGCGCCCATCAGCCCGATCTTCACCCGAAGCGCGACCAGGCGCTGCTCGGCGCCCTCCTGGAGGTCGCGCTCCAGGCGCCGCCGCTCCTCCTCTCCGACGGCCAGGAGGCGCGTCCGGGCCTCCCGGATCTCGTCCGCCAGACGGCCCGACTCGAGCGAGATCAGGGTGGCGGTCGCCGCCGCACCGAGGAGTTCCGGATCGTCCTCGAGCGCAGGGTCGTGGACGATTGCGGCGACTGGGCTGCCGTCCTCATCGTCGATCGGCCGCCAGCCCCGCCCCGGTTGCGCGCCCATCCGTGTGCCCGTCACGCCGACGTAGGCCTCGTCGGCGGCCGACCAGACCGCGATCCGCAGCGAGGGATCGTCCAGCGCAGCCGCCACCTCACGCTGCCACCGGGCCGCGTCGGGTTGGCGCTCGAGACTCGAGACGAGCCGTCCGAGCGCACCTCCGGCGAACACCTCGGCGTGGAGCAGCGACGCGACGAACGCCAACGGCAGCAGCAGCCGAGCGCCGGCAAGAGCCCAGCGCACCGTCTCGACGACGTCCGGCGGGGCATCGATCACGAACGCCGTCACCTGCCGGAGGGCGAAGAGCGCGGCGTACGGCACGCCCACGATTACGATCCAGAAGAGCGCGCGGCGGCGCGGGCGCGTGCCTGTGCTGAACCACCGCACGAGCTGGATGCAGGTGAGCAGGCCGACGATGGTGCCCGCGACCGCCTCGGCCTTTCCGAGATCGCCCAGCGCCGCCGCCGAGATCGAGCCCACCTGGAGCGAGTTGGACGGGCACGCGCCGGCGCATTCGGTGAGCGGGTGGCCGCCGCTCGTGACGGGCGAGAACAGCACGTACGGGAGGAAGAACAGGGCGAGGCCCGCGAAGAGCACGGCCATGACGGCCCGTCCCTGCCAGTGCTTCAGGCGCCCGGTGGGGAAGGACAGGAGCGGGTAGAACGTCGCCAGCGTGGCGGGGAGGTCGGCGAGCACCGCCAGGCTGAAGACGAACGGCGCATCGGCGCTCTGGAACGACACCAGCACCCACGTGGCCGCCGACACGAGCAGCGCCGGCCCGATCAGGCTCCTCGGCCGGCGAACGAGCCAGTACGCGCCCGCGGCGGAGAAGCCCGCGATGTTGTCCGCCAGGAAGAGCGCGTCGCCCCACCGATAGCGCACGTGGCCGCTCGAGAGCGTGAGCGCGACGGCGAATGCCGCCGCCGCCACGCCGGCGAAAACCGCCCAGCGGGCCATCTGCCTCCGGTCGGGAGCTGCCAGAACCGGCCGCTCACCGCGCGAGATCACGACACCCGTTGGGGCACCGACGTCGTTCATCGCTTGACCCCTTCTGCGAGTCGGCCAGAGGCTACAAAGGCGGTGGCGGGCGCGTCAATGCGCGAAACGCTCACTCGCCCGTCGGCGCGATCCGATGGCGCCGCCAGGTGAGGCCCAGGACGCCGCCGAGCACGAGGGTCGGGACGACGGTGAGGACGCGGTAGAGCAGGACGGCGGCGACCGCCTCCGCGTTGCCGGCGCCGAACCCCACGAGCGCGGTCGAGAGGCCGAGCTCGACGATGCCCACGCCGCCCGGCGTCGCCGGGATGGCCGTCAGGAGCCGAACGAGCCCCCAGGCCGCAAGCGCCTCCACCCAAGTCACCTCGTCCGCGCCGACCCCGGTCGCCCGGAGCGACACGAGGAGCACGCCGAACACCGCGAGATGCCCAGCGAAGGCCGCGATGGTGATCACGGCCCACCGCTTCGCCAGAAGCGCGATCGTCTCGCGGCGGAAGCGCACGACGGCGTCGCCCCATCCAGCGCGCGCCGGCCGCCTCACCACCCGCAGCACGCGGTTTGCGGCCCGTTCGGCACGCTCGCCGGTGGCACGCGCCTGCGGCTCACCGCGGAGCACCAGCACCAGGGCGACGGCCAGGAGGACGATCGCGCCGATGCCGATCAGGCCGGCGGTCAGAAGCAGCGGGCTCGAGCCGCCCGACAGGAGGAGCAGCGACAACGCGAGCACCGGCAGGACCACGTTCACGATCTGGTTCCAGACGCTGGTGACGACGACCGCGACGGCCACCGCCTGGCGGTCGAAGTTCCATCCTCGCAGCATCGCGTACGACGCACCGATCCCGACTGCGTCGCCGCCCGGGACGGCGACCGAGAGCGCCGTCGATGTCTGGGTGAGGACCATCGACTGCCGGTAGTTGAGGCCCGGGAGCGCAGCCATCCAAGGCGGGCCGTACGTGGCGACGTTGATGACGGTCGCCACGACGAGGGCGGCGATCTCCGGGCCGCTCAGACCCGTGACCACGTCCCACACGTCGGCGTAGTCGGCGATCTTGGGGAGCAGGAAGACGAAGACGAGCGCCACGAGCGCGATCCCGCCGACTGCCCCGATGATCCGTCGCCGGCGCGACTTCCCGGACGGCGCCGGTTCCTGCTCTCGACCTGAGCCGTCCGGGTCGATGCCCTCGGTCACTCCAGAAGCGGCCGCTTCAGCGCCTCGAACTCCTCGTCAGACAGCGCCCCCTCTGCCCGCAGCGCCGCGAGGCGCTCGAGCCGGCGAACGTCGGAGTCGGAGCGGCCACCGATCGCCGACGCGGACGGGAGATGCCCCCGGATGCCGGCTGTGAGCGTGCCGTGGGCCGCGTCGGGGAACTCCGCGACCGTCTGGCGCCGCACCGCCTCGAGACCGAGGGCCGCGAGCAACGTCAGCACGATCACCGGCAGCGGACGGCGCGCCGCGGCGGTGGGAGCCCAGGCGATCAGGAAGAGGACGACGGCGGCGAACGCAGCCCAGACCCGGCCCTGATGAACACGAGCCGCGTACGCGAAGTGGCCGCGCAGCGCCACCGCTCGCGCACCGGCACCCGACACCCACGCCCAGAGGACGGTGATGATCCCGACGCCGATCACCGTCCGGGTGGCGTCCGTGAGGTCGGCCGTGATGACATCCCAGGCCGCGTTCGCCGCGGCCCGATCGTCGGGAAGCGTCGCGAGCCGGTCGACGACGACGCCGCCTGCGAGCACCCTGCCCAGCAGGAGGATGATCCCGGCCACGATGATGCCGACGCCGCACGTGCGGACGGCCTCACGCCTTCGCCCAGGAGCCAGATACACCGCGAGAGCAAACAGCCCGAGCGCGAGGAACGGAAGCACGAGCGCCGACACCTTGAGCCAGTGCACGGCCGTCTGCACCGCGGACAGCTGGTCGGACTGGAGGATGACGATTCGCCCACCGGCAATGCTCGACGGCGGCGAGATGCCGACCCGTCCGGCGAGCTCCTCGACCATCGGGCCCGTGTTGAGCACCACATTGCCGCCGGACGTGCTGATCCTCGAACCGCCTCCGTTGATCACGACCAGGAGCTGGGCGTGCGCCGCCCGGTTGGCCTTGATCCATGCCTGCTGCACCTGATCCGATGCAAGGAGCTTCTCCGCCGCGCGCTGGGCGTAGTCGTGCAGGGCGGCCGCGGCCGGGCCCGCGAGCGCCTGGGCCTGCTGCGGGAGCAGCGGCTGGAGCTGCGCCGCGACGTCGACGTTCGCGTAGAGCTGGTCGACGAGATACGTGCTGAGCGACTGCTGGATCGCCGGCTGCTGGAGCAGCTCGGAGCTCGTCTGCGCGTAGTTGTCGCTATCGAGCGCCTCGCGGGAAAGCCAGACTGCCAGGATCGAGAGGACGAGCACGATCGACGCGAGGACGACGAGCCCGCGGACCAGCCACCGGCGGCGACGGGTCGGCTCGCGGACGCCGGTCTCGGGAGTCACGGACGGCTGTTCGGAGCCCACGGCGCTAACTCTTCCTCAAAACGAGGTGCAATACAAGGCTCGCCGCCCAGACGATGACCGTCACCTTGAGGATCGACACGAAGCCTCCCAGGTCGAGCGCGTCCACGAGGAGCCCCGTGAGCGCGATGATCACGACGTTCACCACGAACAGACTGAGCCCGAGCGTGATGACATGGAACGGGGCGCCCAGGATGTTGAGGATCGGCTTGACGAAGGCGTTCAGCAGGCCGAGCACCAGGCCGGCCAGCGCCAGGCCGCCGACGCCCGTGACGGTCACCGAGCCGACGAGGAGCACCGCGACGCCGAGGACGACCGTGTTGAACGCCCACCAGAAGAGCACGCGGCCGATCACGACCGCTCGCCCGTCGACAGGGTGTGCTCGATCGAATCGAGCGTGCTGGCGAGCTCGTCGAGGCGCGTGGGGAGATCCGGCCCCGAGGGTGTCGGCCCGGGCCGGCGCACCTCGATCACGTCCCCTTCGGCGTGCTCGCGAATCGTCACGGCAGCCGGGTCGTAGGCGAGCAGCAGCCGCTTTCGCTCGGGCTCGATCTCGACGACGCTCGAGAGCGGCGCCAGCAGCACTCGGCGCCTGAACAGTCCCGCGGCGACGACGAGGTCTCGCTCCCTGACCTGCTCGACGATACCCACGCGACCGCCCGGGCCCCAGACGTCGAACCCATCGCATGACCGGAGCCAGTACTCCGTATCGATGGGAGGCACGCCGGCGCGCTCGCCGCCATGCTGCCGCGTCAGCCCAAGGAGCGTCGACCGCGGAATCCTCATGAGTCCGCCCCGACCTGTTCAGCGGGCACCCCGTCGACGTCGTCCTTCTTGTCCTTCTTCTTCTTGCGGTGGATGAGCTTGCGGGTCTGGTCCCACCCGATCGTCCGGGCGAGCATCGTGAGCCCGAAGACGGCGTTCCATGCGGTCGTGATCAACGCCTGGCCGATGGTGTACGCCGAGATCGTCGCCTGCGGGGCGACGCCCTTCAAAACGACCGACGCGAGCGCGGTCTGCGCCCCGACTGCCCCGGGTGCTATCGCCACGGTCGACGACACGGACGCTGCTGCCACGATCAGGAAGATGTTCGTGATCGAGACGGGGATGTCGTAGGCGTACATGAACGTCGCGTTCACTCCCATCCGCGCGATGTACGACAACGCCTCGACGCCGACCACCTCGACGAGGAACTTCCGGGGCATCGTCACGATGACGCCGCCCTCCTTCGCCTTGTCCCAGCTGCTCTCGAGACGCCGCCACAGGATCTTCCCGACGACGGTGATGAGGATCCACCCGACGACGATGATGACCGCCGTCAGCACCCAGTGGTCGGAGAACCAGCCGAGCTTGACGTCGAACGATCCCGCCACCCCCAGGAACAGCCAGAGGTAGACGAGCCCGCCGACGATCGCGAAGAAGATGTTCTGGACAGCGGTGGCGCCGACGAGCCCGGCGACCGTCGAGCCCTCGATGCTCGTGCGAAACAGGCCGAGCATCGCCACCGTGCCGGCCGAGGCGGGCAGGATGGCGTTCAGGCCGTTTCCGCCCGCGTAGTAGCCGAGGGTGTTCCGGTAGGTGACGCCGCCCTCCGGGTACGAGGCGCGCAGGATGTTCCGCCACGCGAGCGCGACCAGACAGGTCTGCAGCGTCTGAAAGACGATTCCGAGCAGCAGCAGAGGAACCGACACCGAGGTCAGCGTGTCCCACAGTTGACTCAGCCAGTCAGCCATCGCCTCGACCGCCTACGCCCGATGCGTGATCACACGCGCGAGCCTCCCGGCTCGAACCGCCGAGCTCAAGGGAGCGGGCACGAATCCGCGATTGGGGCGCGCACTACCCATGGTCAAGCGGGCACAGGGGCGCTGACGGCCGCCGGAATCCGTGCCGCAACCCGCGTGCCGCCGCCCGGCACGCTCTCCAGCTCGAACCTCCCGCCGGCCGTCTCGACCCGGTCGCGCAGGGCGAGGATGCCCGGTCCCTCGGCCGCGCCGCCGGCACCGTCGTCGACGACCTCGATGTGAAGCGCCCGCGACCTCACCCCCGCACGGACGCGGATCGTCGACGCGTAAGCATGTCGCTGCGCGTTCGTCACCGCCTCGCGGAACACGTGGTAGGCGGTCGCCTCGGCGGTGTCGCCGACCCTGACCTCGGGGAGCTCGACGAACTCGATCGGGATCGCCGACCGGGCCGCGGCGCTCCGCATCGCCCGGCCGAGGCCCAGATCGTTCAGAACGGCCGGGTGGATGCCGTGAGCGAGCTCGCGCAGCTCGTCGATGGCGAGGACGAGCTGGGCCCGGGCGTCGGCGAGCGCGAGAGCCGCCTCGCGCGGAGCGTCGTCCATCCGGTCGGACGCACGCTGGAGGGCGACGGCCAGTCGGATCAGCCGCTGCTGGGCGCCGTCGTGGAGGTGGCGCTCGAGCCGGCGTCGCTCGGTGTCGGCGGCGACCACGAGCCGGGCCCGCGACGCAGCCAGGCCCGCGGCGAACTCCTCCCTCTCCGAGACCACCGCGGCGAGGAAGAGCGACGAGAGCGCGGCCGCGCCGATGAAGAGCTGCGTGTTGAGGACGCTGCGCGAGATCGACTCGAAGGCGAACGGGCCGACGTAGTGGATGGTGTTCCAGACGGTCAGGCCGACGCCGACCGCGACCGCGAGCGTGGCGCCGCGCTGCCCGAATCGCAGGGCCGCCCAGATCAGCGGCGGGAAGACCAGGTACGCGAGCGGACGGTGGCTGCGCGTTGCGAGCTCGCACGCGGCGATGACGGTGGCGAGGAGCAGCACCGCCTCGAGAGCGCGCCACCTCCCACGGAGGCTCGGAAGCAGCGTCGACCAGGCCAGGGCCAGCGGCACGACGACCAGGGCCCCCGACGCATCGCCGAGCCACCACGTGCGCCAGATGGTGGGGATCGCATCGGTCGTGATCACGCCGCCGAGCCGGAGAGAGAGCGCTCCCATGGTCGCGCTCACCGCGACACCCGCGGCGATCGCGAGAAGCATGCACGCCACGCCGTTCACCGTCGAGAGCGGCGACCCCCGCTTGATGAGGCGCCGGATGATGATGGTCGCAACGACGACCTCGAGCACGTTCCCGACGGTCTGGCCGACCGCGGAGCCGAGCGGGAGCGCGCCGTAGTCGTTGGCCAAGAGGTCGCCGATGAACACACCGGGCAGATACCGAAACCCGAAGAGGTACACGAACGCCATGCCGACGCCGACCGGCAGCCAGACGATCGCGGCCACCGGC
>JBOHBE010000411.1:0-3301 GCA_050698235.1 Gaiellales bacterium | reverse complement strand
CACTTCAGGCAGAACATCGGAGGTGCGCGATTCGCTGTCTGCTGCTCGATGCAACCATGCGGCCAACCAGTCTCGTCACGCGCGAGCGTGCGGTGTCGCTGGTGGTCTGTGACCAAGCGCAGGTGATCGCGGAGGACCCCGAGGTCCTGTTCCGGTCGGAGCATCTGCGCGTTGCCCTGCCGGTGATCCTGCAAGTGCCGGCGTATGTCGAACTGCGCCCGCTGGTCAAGCGCAACGTCGTCCGCCGGGTGCTCTTCTGCCGCGACAACTGGCGGTGCGCCTACTGCGGCCGTGACGGCGGGCCGCGCGACCTGACGATGGATCACGTGAAGCCGCTGTCCCGCGGCGGGCGGCACTCGTGGGACAACGTCGTCAGTGCCTGTCGCCGCTGCAACCACCGCAAGGGCAACCGGCTGCCGTGGGAGGCGGGCATGTACCCCCGCCATGTCCCCAAGGCACCCGACATGGTGCAGGTCGCATGGGCGGGCCGGCTGACCAACCCGCTCCAGCGCGAGTACGTCGCCGCTTGGCACAAGGTGCCGGCGGCCGCCCTCTAGGTCCGGCCCACGGCCCGGCGGAGCGCCGCCTGCATCCGGGCGGCGATGGGCCCCGGCGCCCCGTCGCCGACCGTCTCGCCGTCGAGGCGCACCACGGGCATCACCTCTCGGACGCTCGACGAGGTGAAGACCTCGGCCGCCTGTACGAGCCTCTCGCGCGGGTACTCGCCCTCGCCGAGCCGGATCCCGGCATCGGCCGCGGCGGCCACGAGCGTCTCGCGCGTGACGCCGGCCAGGATGCCGAGCTCGAGCGCGGGTGTGTGCAGGACGTCGCTCTCGACGAACCAGATGTTCGAGGTCGGGCACTCGAGCGCGATCCCCTCGAGCGAGAGGAAGAGCGCGTCGTCCGCCCCGCGTTGCCGGGCCTCCGCCTGCGCGGCCATGTTGACGGCGTAGCTCGTCGACTTCACCCCCGGGAGGAGCCACGGCGCTTCGCTCCGGGTCGCCGCACCGATCGCAAGCTGAAGGGACGCGAGCTCGATCCCGCGAGCCCGCATCTCGTCGAACCCGCCCGGAATCGGCGTCACCAGCACGAAGCCGATCGACCCGTCGCCGCCAGCGCCCGGCGTCCACACGACGCGCAGCACGGCGTCGGGCCGGTCGAGCGAGCTCAGCGCTTCGGCCACGAGCCGCTCGAGCGCCGCGAGATCGGGCGGCGGGAGCGCGAGCACGCGCGCCGACTCGCCGAGACGCCGCAGGTGCAGGTCGACGCGAAACGGCACGCCGGCGTACACCCGCATCGTCTCGAAGGCCGCCCGTCCGCGCAGAACCGCCTCGTCGTCGGCGCGGAGCAGCGGCTGCGTGGGGTCGACGACTCCACGGCCGAGCACGGCAAGGGCAAGCGGCGTGGCGGGCACGTGTGCGATCGTACTGCGCGTGACGGCGGCCTCAGACCGAAAGGTGCACGCCCGCGGGCTCTTCGCGGGCATCGCCGGCGACTACGACCGCTGGGCGCAGCTCCTGTCGTTCGGCCAGGACCGCCGCTGGCACGACCTGATGGTCGAGCAGATCGCACCTGCCGCGTCGCGGCCCGACGCCCTGGTCGCCGACGTCGCCACCGGAACCGCGGCCGTGGCGATCGCGCTCGCCCGCCGGTACCCGTGCCGGGTCGTCGGGATCGACCAGAGCCCCGAGATGCTCGCCGGCGGCGCCCGCCGGGTCGAGGCCGCCGGCCTCACCGGCCGGATCGAGCTCGTCGAAGGCCAGGCCGAGCGCCTGCCGCTCGCGGCGGGCTCGGTCGACGCCCTGACCCACACGTACCTCCTCCGCTACGTCGACGATCCCGCCGCGATCGTGAAGGCGCTTGCGGAGGCGATCAGGCCCGGCGGGATGATGGCGTCGCTCGATTTCGGCGTCCCGCGCGGCGCGGCGCTGCACGCCTGGCGCGTGTGGACGCGCGTCGGCCTTCCGCTCTTCGGCGCGCCGGGCGGCGCAGCCTGGGTTCGCACCGGGCGGTTCCTCGGGCCGAACGTCGAGCAGTTCTGGGGCGACCATCCGCTGGACGAGGTGCTCGGCTGGTGGGCCGCGGCCGGGATGCGCGACATCCGGGCGCGCCGGCTCAGCCTCGGCGGCGGCGTCATCGTCTGGGGCACGCGGGCCGGCTGACGGCTCAGACGGCGACGCGCGGAGGGAGCTCCTCCGATGCCGGGGCGTTGCGCCGTGCGATGCAGCCGTCCTCGGCGATCTCGTAGTACCCCATCCGCTCGAGCGGCGGCGAGTACAGGTGCAGCGACACCGACGACTCAGGCCCGCCGTTTCGGACGTCGTGGATGCGCGACGCGTCGAAGCAAAAGCCGGCGCCGGCCGAGTGGGTCGCGCTCACGACACCCGGCTCACCCATCACGAGCCTGTCCTCCACCAGGCCCCCGGAGACGACGGCGACCGCACCGGACGAGAGGTCGTGGTCGTGGAGGCCGGTCTCCTGTGCGCCGCTCCAGCAGATGAGCCAGGCGTCGACGACGTCGTCGCGGTGGATCCGGACGTAGACCCGGCGATCGTCGTCGTGCCGCACGAGGTCGCCCCACAGGTCGGGGCGAGCGGCGAGCGCCTCGGCGAGGGCGAGCATCCTGTCCGGGGCGAGCGTCCCCAAAGGCGGCAGCCGATCTTCAAACCAGCGGGCCAGGGTGGGTTCCATCGCGGCGTCCATTTGCGGCTCCCGAGTGCTTGTGAAACGATTAACACCATTGTGGCGGATCGCTCGACCAGACGCAAGCGCGCGACGCTCCGCGACGTCGCGGCCGCGACCGGGCTCTCGCCCGCCGGCGTGTCGTACGCGCTCCGCGGCCAGCGTGTGTCTTCCGAGACCGAGGCCCGCGTGCGCGCCGAAGCGGCCCGGATCGGGTTCCGCTCCGATCCGATCGCGAGAGCCCTGCGCATGGGCTCGACCGGCCTCGTCGGCATGATCGGCGGGAGCCTCGAGGACTTCTGGCACCAGGAGTTCGCCGCGGAGCTCCAACGGTGCCTGCGGAGCCACGGCCGCCACATGCTGCTCGCCGACGCAGGCGGCGACGCCGACGCCGAGATCGCGCTGGCCCAGAGCCTCTCCGACCAGCGCGTCGACGGGCTCGTGGCGCTCCCGGTCGACCCCGGCTCGGCCGAGTGGCTGCCGATTGTGCGCGCCGTTCCCACGGTGGCCGTCGGCGCCCCGCTCCCGGCGCCCGCGGGCGCCGTACGCTTCGCCGCCGACGCGGCGATCCGCCTCGTCATCGACCACCTCCACGAGGCAGGGCATCGCCGCATCCTGC
>JBOHBE010000410.1:0-5157 GCA_050698235.1 Gaiellales bacterium | reverse complement strand
GCCGACGAGGCGGCCGACGTCGTCGTCGCCGAGCCGGCGTCCGATGCGGCCGCCGAGGCCGCTCCGAAGCCGAAGCCGCGCAGGCGGCGGACGCCGGCCAAGACCCAGGCCGCCGAGCCGGCCGCGGAGGAGCCCGCGCCGGCGCCCGTGCCACCTCCGGCGCCCGTCGCCGAGGCTCCCGCACCACCTCCGGCTGCCGCGGCGGAAGGCGACGGCAGGAAGGGCGGCGGGATCCTGGGGCGGCTGCTGGGCAGCTAGTCCGGAGAATGCCCTCTGGTACCATTCCGCGGCTCATGTACGCGGTCATCAAGGTTGGCGGAAAGCAGTACAAGGTCGAGCAGGGGCAGACGCTCCTGGTCGACCGGCAGCCGCACGAGCCGGGCAAGGCGTTTACACCGCCCGTCCTCATGACCGGCGGCGACGAGGTCGTGACCGACGGCAAGAAGCTCGACGGCGCGGTGACAGCCCAGGTGGTCGAGCACCTGCGCGGCGAGAAGATCAAGGTCTTCACGTTCAAGCCAAAGCGCGGCTTCAAGAAGACGCGCGGGCACCGGTCGGAGCTGAGCCGCATCCAGATCGACGCGATCGGGTCGGCCAAGCCCAAGCGGGCGCCGGCCAAGAAGGCCGCCGACGAGAAGCCGGCCGAGAAGGCCGCTGCCGCCCCGGCCAAGAAGCCGGCCGCGAGGAAGCCCTCCGCTGCCAAGAAGCCTGCGGCGAAGAAGCCTGCGGCGAAGAAGGCGCCCGCCGCCTCCGCGGCGGCGGACAAGCCGAAGCCGGCGCGGAAGCCCCGCGCCACGAAGCCCAAGGAGGACACCGGCGATGGCGCATAAGAAGGGCCTCGGCTCCTCGAAGAACGGTCGCGACTCGGCCGCCCAGCGGCTCGGCGTGAAGGTGTTCGCCGGCCAGACGGTGACCGCCGGCTCGATCATCGTGCGTCAGCGCGGCACCCGCTTCTACCCCGGCGACGGCGCCGGGCTCGGCAGCGACGACACCGTCTATGCGACCGTGCCCGGCATGGTGTCCTTCACGCGCAAGAACGGCCGCCGCTACATCAGCGTGCTGGCCGAGCAGTCCGCGTAGCAGCGCTCGGCGGTGTTCGCCGACCGCGCGACGATCCAGGTCGAAGGCGGCCGCGGCGGCGACGGCTGCGTGAGCTTCCGCCGGGAGAAGTATGTGCCCAAGGGCGGCCCCGACGGCGGTGACGGCGGACGGGGCGGCGACGTGATGCTGGTGGCCCAGCCCGATCTGCGCGACCTCTCCCGCTTTCGGACGGCATCCCACTTCCGTGCGCAGCGCGGCGTCCACGGTCAGGGCTCGGGGAAGCACGGCCGGGGAGGCCAGGACCGCGAGCTCGAGGTGCCGGTCGGGACGCAGGTCCGGCTGCGCGAGACGGGCGAGCCAATCGCGGACCTCGCCCACGCCGGGGCGCGCGTCACCGTGGCCCGCGGCGGCCTCGGTGGACAGGGGAACCGCCGCTACGCGACCGCGCGCCATCGCGCGCCCGAGACGGCCCAGGTCGGCGAGCCCGGCGAGGAGCTCTGGCTTGAGCTCCACCTGAAGCTCGTGGCCGACGCCGCGCTCCTCGGGTTCCCGAACGCGGGCAAGTCGTCGCTCCTGCGCCGCATCTCGAACGCGACGCCGAAGGTGGCCGACTACCCGTTCACGACGATCGAGCCTGTGTTGGGCACGGTCGAGTCGGCGGATGGACGCCAGCTCACCGTCGCCGACGTGCCCGGCCTGCTCGAGGGTGCCAGCCAGGGCGTCGGCCTGGGGCACGAGTTCCTGGCCCATCTCGAGCGGGCGAGGCTCCTCATCCACCTGATCGACGCTTCCGCCGGCGCCGAGGACATCGATGCGCGCCGCAAGGCCATCGACCGGGAGCTGGCGCTGCACGGCGGCGGGCTCGCCCACCGCCCGCAGCTGGTCGTGCTGTCGAAGATCGACCTGGTCGCGCCGGACGACCGGGAAGCGCTCCTCGCAGCGACCGGCGCCGCGCTCGTCTGCTCGGCCGCGACCGGCGAGGGGGTCGCCGAGCTCGAGCACGCGCTCTTCCGCGATGTCCCGATCGAGACGGAGCCGGTGGTGCAGGTGGAGCCCGAGCTCGCGGACTTCCTGGTGTATCGCCCCGAGGGGCCGGCTCGCCGGGAGTTCCGCATCTTGCGCGACGGGGGCTTCCTGCGGGTGGCCGGCCGGGGGATCGAGCGCCGCTTCGCGGATCTCGACCCGGAGGACGATCGGGCCGTCGGGGTTCTCGCCGCAGAGCTCGAGCGGCTGGGTGTCGACCGGGCGCTGCACGCGGCCGGTGCGCGGCCCGGCGACGACGTGCTGGTCGGAGCCCACCGCTTCACGTACCAGCCGCGGCGATGACCGGTCGGCCCCGGATCGGCGTCTTCGGCGGGCAGTTCGATCCGCCGCACGCCGGCCATGTCGCCGTCGCGGGCGCGGCGATGCGCCAGCTGCGCCTCGACCGCCTGATCGTCGTCCCGGCAGGCCAGCCTCCGCACCGCGACCCGGGCACCACGCCGCCGGAGGTCAGATATCGCATGGCCGAAGCGGCCTTCCCGGGGCCGGGCCGCGTCGAGGTGAGCCGTATCGAGCTTGACGGCGACGGCCCCGGCTACACCGTCGAGACGCTCGAGGCGCTCGATCCGGAGGGCCGGCTCTTCCTGATCGTCGGCGCCGATCACGCCGATCTTCCCGGATGGCACAGGCCCGAGCGCGTGCGCGAGCTGGCGACGATCGTCGTTGCGCCCCGCCCCGGCGCCGCGGAGCCCGGGCCGGATGTGGTCGCCCTCCAGATGGAGTCCGTCGATCTCGCGTCGACCGCGATCCGGCAGGCCGTCGGCCGCGGTGAGGATCTGCGCGACGCTGTCCCCGAGGCCGTCGCGGCCGTCATCGCCGCGGAAGGGCTCTACCGTGAGGGCGCGTGCTAGGCTGACCCGCGTTGGTAATGGGGATGACCGCCTGAGCAGCACCGCCCAGCTCGCGAATCGGATCGCGGCGCTCGCCGCCGAGAAGCTCGCTGCAGAAATCGTGATCCTCGACATGCGCGAGGTGGTCAGCTACACGGACCACTTCGTGATCGCGTCCGGGCGAAACCCGCGCCAGACGCAGGGGATCGCCGAGGAGATCCAGCAGCAGCTGAAGCGCGAGGGGCTCCAGGCGCGGCGGATCGAGGGAATGCGCCAGGGGGATTGGATCCTGCTCGACTACCTCGACGTCGTCGTGCACGTCTTCACGCCCGATGCGCGCGCCTACTACCGGCTCGAGGCGTTGTGGGGCCAGGTGCCCAGCGAGTCGTACGCCGCCGGCTGAGCAGTGGCCGCCGAGCGGCTCTTCACGCTGGAGGAGGCCCAGGCGCTGCTCGACGCCGAGCTACGTGCTGAGGCCGAGCGGATGGTCGAGGCCCGTGTCCGCGGCCGCGACCTCGAGGGCCGGTGGCGGCGGCTCGTGATCGCGATCGGGTCGAACGGCGGCAACTTCGAGAAGCCCGAGGTGCGCAAGATGCGCGCCGACCTCAAGGCCGCGGCCGAGGAGCTGGCCGAGATCCTGGGAACGTTCGCGGAGCACGGCGTCCAGGTGAAGGATCCCGACACCGGGCTGATCGACTTCCCGGCTGAGATCGACGGCGAGCCCGCGCTCCTCTGCTGGCGCGTCGGGGAGGATCGGATCGAGTTCTGGCACACCCTCGACGGCGGCTTCGCGGGCCGGCGGCCGATCGAGTGAGCGCCGGCCAGCACCTCGACACGGCTCTCGCCGCCGAGGCGGACGCCTACCGCGCCATCATGGCGGGAGCGCCTGCCGAGGAGCTGTTCCGCGGTGCGCGAGATGCGTACCTCGCCTCGCATGCCGAGACGGGCCCGTCCAGCTGGGGCCGGCTCCTGGGCGCGCTCAAGATGGCGATCCTCGCCGGCGACGGCGTCGACGCGGTGGCACGGCAGGCCGTCGCCGAGACCGAGCAGGCCGAGTCGCCCGCCTCGGCCTACGTGCGGGCGCTTGCACTGGTCTGCCTGGATGAGGTGCCGGATGTCTCCGCGATGCTCGAGGCCGGCGGCGCGTTCGAGCGAACCGGACGCGCCCTGGCCGCGCTCGCTGCCCGCGATCCGGCCGCCTATCGAGGCGCGGTCGCCGAGATCGTCGCCGACTTTGAGGGCCGCGATCAGCACCTGTCGGGCGTCGCCGTCGCGGACACCGTGCTCGTCCTGGAACGGCTCGCGGAGTCGCGTTACATGGCGGCTCGCCCGGCGACCACGCTCGTCCCTGGGTGACTACGCCTCGGCCGCGATGTTCTGGTTCAGGTGGAAGAGGTTTTTGGGGTCGTACGTCCGCTTGATGCTCAACAGCCGTTCGTGGTTCGGCCCGAATGCCTCTCGCGTGCGGCGGTCGCCGCTGTCGTCCTCGGACATGTAGTTGACGTAGCTGCGTGACTCCAGATCCGGCGCGAGGGCGTTCATCGTCTCGCGCGTCCATGCGACGTTGGCGTCGCTCGTCGAGGGATCCGACCAGACGGACGTGACCAGCAGGTTGTAGCCAGGGAGGCGATGTGGACAGGCCGTCGCTTCGACCGGCACTCGCGTTGCCGCCCCGCTGAAGTGCTCGAGCGCGATCGCCGTCGTTGTCGACGGACAACTCTGGAACTGCGCGACGGCCGTGTCGATGACGCGGTCCGAAAGCGATTCGAGGAAGCTCGACTTCCAGTAGTTGAGCGAGCCCTGCGGATACGCCCCGTCGAGGAGCTGGTTCATCGCCGGGTACGGCATCGGCCCGACCTGTGCCATCGCGGGCTCGCCGTATTCGAGTGCCGGCGCCAGCTCTCGCTCCGCCTGCTCGTGGCTTCCGACATGGCAGACGACGAGCGCGGCGAGCTTCATTCCGGAGCCGTCCGGTGCGTGCACCAGGCCGTAGAGCACGCCGAGATCGTCCGAGGTATCGGCCGTGTAGTCGCGGTAGAAGCGAGCGAGGTCCCCGGCCGCGTCGATCGGGTGCGCGATCAGACCGCCGGTGATCGTCGGCCCGATCGGGTGCATCTGGAACTCGAAGGACGTGACGACCCCGAAGTTCCCACCGCCGCCGCGAAGCGCCCAGTACAGATCCGTGTGCTCGCGATCGCTCGCCGTTACGACGTTGCCGGCCGCCGTGACCGCCTCGGCCGAGAGC
>JBOHBE010000409.1:0-2530 GCA_050698235.1 Gaiellales bacterium | reverse complement strand
CTTCTATGGGGTTCCGGCCGGCACGCCGGGCTTCTTCGACCAGCTCTCGGGTTACGCGATCCCGTATACGACCCAGGAGCAGGGCCCGATGATCACGCGCGAGATTCCGGCGGTGACGCTCACGGCCGGCGCCGCGGGCGACGACCTCCGGTTGAACGACCTCGAGGCTGCGCAGCTCGGCCGGACCGGGGCGGCGGCGGCCAACATCGTGGCCGAGCTCGACTCGGCAGTGACCATCGAGCGCGGCGGGGAGCCGGCGCTCTTCCTGTCGGGGAAGGTGCTCCGCGGCTGGCTCGCAGAGCTGACCATCGCGATGCTCCTCGTCCCGTTCGTCGTCTGCGTGCTCGACGTCGTGGCGCGGCTGCGGCGCCGGCGGATTCCGATCGCGCCCGGGCTCCAGGCCCTGGGATGGAGGTTCGCCGCGTGGCTCACGGTACTGGTCGCCCTGTGGGTCGAGGCGCTCGCGCCGGGCGATCTCATGCCGAAGTTCGACTCCGCCCCCCTCCCCGGCGAGACCGGGGCGACGACCGCGGGGATCCTGCTCGCTGCCGGCGCCGGGCTGCTCGTGTGGCGGTTCGGAGGCCGGCCGCGGCTGGTGCGCGACAACAACGTCACCGGCTCCGACCGCACGGGCGGCCTGGTCGGAGGGCTCGTCGGCCTGCTGTTCGCAGCCGTGCTCCTGACGGCCGTCAACCCGTTCACGCTCATCATCCTGCTCCCGGCCGCGCATCTGTGGCTGTGGATCCCGGCCGCAGCGCGGCTCGGGCGGCGGGGGATGCTCGGCTGCTATGCCGCCGGCTTCGTCGGCCTCATCGCCGTCATGTGGGAGCTGGCGGGCCCGCAGGGGCTGGGCTCCGACGCCCCACGGGCGTTCGTGGCGATGATCGCCAGCGGCTACCTCTCGCCGGTGGTCGCGACCTGCCTGTGCCTCGCCGCCGCGGCGGCGTCACAGATCGGCGCCCTCGTCCTCGGCAGGTACGGCCCACCGCATCCACCGGTATAACTCAACTCATGGGCACGACGATCCCGGCGGAAGCCGAGGCGCAGGCCGGAACGGCGGCGCGGACGGGCCGCACGCGCGGCCGCACATGGGTCCATCGCACCGGAACGATCCTGATCGGCCTCGGCGTCGTGCTGGTCGCCTACGCCGCGGTCGTCTGGTTCTGGGGCGACCCGATCACCGCCCTCTATGCGAAGTACGAGCAGAACCAGCTCGCACAGTCGTTCGACCACGAGGTGCGAGCGTGGCCGACAGCGCCGCCGGCGCCTGACACGACGACGGCGATCACCCACCTGCGCGCCGACGCCCACAGGTACGCGGCGGGGCTCAAGGACGGGCACCCGTTCGGCCGTCTCAACATCCCGCGGCTCGGGCTGAGCGTGATCGTCGTGCAGGGAACCGACTGGCTGAACGATCTGAGCAAGGGCCCGGGCCACTACACCCAGACGACGGTGCCGGGACTCGGCCGCACGGTGGCGATCGCGGGGCACCGCACCACGTTCGGCGCGTGGTTCAGGCACATCGACTCGCTGCGGCCCGGCGACCCGATCACGCTCCAGCTCCCCTACGCCACCATCCGCTACCGCGTCCAGTACCACCGGGTCGTGAAGAGCGACGACTGGAGCATCATCCGCCCGCAGGGCTACGAGCGGCTCGTGCTGTCGGCCTGCCACCCGCTGTACTCGGCCTCGCACCGCTGGATCGTGTTCGCGCGGGCCGTCTCCGAGACGCCCCGCGGCGGCCAGCCGATCGCCATCGCCCGGCCGTGACGCCCGCCACAGCCGCAGACGTCCGCGAACGGATCGCCGCGGGCCGCTCCGATCTCGTGGCGGCGACGACCCGCCTCGTCGAGATCGCGACCGAGAACCCCCCGGCGGCCGCCTACCCCGAGTGCGTGAGCGCCCTGGTCGACCTGGTCGAGGAGGCCGGGCTCGACGCCGAGGTGATAGAGCTCGAGACGCCGGACGGCTCGCCACGGGCGGCGGTGCGGAGCTTCGTCGGAGAGGGCCCGACGCTGTGGTTCCACGGGCACTACGACGTCGTGCCTGCCCAGCATGCCGGCCAGTTCGCGCCCGACCTCCGGGATGGGATGCTGTTCGGCCGCGGCAGCGCCGACATGAAGGGCGGCCTCACGGCGATGCTGCTCGCGGCCCGCGCCATCCGCGACGCCGGTGCCCCGCTCAACGGCCGGCTGGGGCTCCTGTTCGTGCCGGATGAGGAGACCGGCGGTGCGGGCGGCTCGGCCGCCCTCTCGCGGGCCGGGCTGCTCGCGGCGGACGGGATCGGGATGCTGAGCCCCGAGCCGACGGGCGGCATCGCGTGGAACGGCTGCCGGGGGGCGATCTCGCTGCGCGTGACCGTCAAGGGCACGAGCGCGCACGTCGGCCTGAGCCACACCGGCGTGAACGCCTTCACGCACATGCTCGAGGTGGCGTCGGCGCTGTGCGACCTGGCCGCCGAGGTCGGCGGGCGCCGGACGGCGTACGCGATCGAGCCGGACGCCGCCCGCAGCTCCATCCTCCTGCTCGG
>JBOHBE010000408.1:0-4160 GCA_050698235.1 Gaiellales bacterium | reverse complement strand
CGCCGGGCTCGTCACCACGGCCGAGACGTCGTCGAGCGCCGTCACCTGGCCGTAGCGCTTCGTCACGCCCGCGGCCTCGATCAACGGCTGGTCGGGAGGCGTCACTCCTTCATGGTAGGCGGGTCGGGCCGCTCAGGACGCGTGGTCGTGCACGCAGAGGGCCGCGTAGTCGAGACCGTAGACCGGGTTCAGCGTCACGCAGCCGACGCGGGCCGCCAGGAACGTCCGCTCCACCGGGTCGGCGTAGGCAGCCCACGGAACCGGGCCGCGCTCGAGGCCGTCGGCGAGCTTGCCGAAGGCGGCGAACCGGCCGTCGGGGATCGACAGGCGATCGGCCGCCATCTCACGCCGCTTCCACGTCGGGTCAGAGAATCCGGTCGGTGGGTCGACGTAGCCGTGCTGGCCGAAGAGGGCCGCGCCCAGCATGTTCGAGGGGTCGAACTCGTCCACGTACCAGGCATCGTCACGGAGGTCATACCCCAGCGGGTCGCCGTACATATCGTCGGGCATGCTGACGCGCAGAGCGATGCCGACGGCCGCGAGGTTGGCCTTGAGGATCCGAGCCCGCTGGGCGCAGTCCGGGTCGATGCAGGTGAAGAGCGTGAGCGCGGGATGACGGCCGTGGAGAAGCGCCTGGGCCCGAGCCAGGTCTGGCCCATCCACCGGCCAGACGTGAGTGCCGGACCGTCCCGGCATACCGAACGGCAGGTACTGGTCGTCGGGAACCGCCCCGGTGACGGCGGCCAGCGCCGGCCGGTCGATCGCAAAGCCGATGGCGCGGCGCAGCGACCGGTCGCGCAGCGGGCCGTGATCCGTGTTGAACGAGACGAAGCGCACGCCACGGCCCGGGATGCGCAGGTAGCGGGGTCTGCCGGCGGCCGGCGTCGTGTAGTCGCGGGCGATCTGGCTCTGGGGCGAAAGCACCTGCCCCTCCGGGTCGTAGACGCCGTCGATGGTCCCGCTGATGACCCGGCTGGCGGCCGTTCCGGTGTCGACGTCGATGTTCCACACCAGGGCATCGAGGCGCTGCGGGCGCGACCCGTGGTAGTTCGGATTCCGGCGCAGGATGACGTACCAGTCGTTGGTCGAGAGGTAGTACGGCCCTGCCGATGGGATCGGCTCATCGAGGAGCGTCATCGGGGTGCCGACCGGAACGACGCTGAAGAACGGCGTCGCCAGGATCTGGACGAGATCCGGCACGGGCCGGGTGAGATGCAGCGTGACCGTGTCGCCCGCGAGCTCGATGCCCGCGATGTGCTTGGCCCCGTGGTTCACGTACGCGTCGGCGCCCTTGAGCTCCGGAAGCAAGAGGAACGCCGCCGAGTTGCCGATCTTGGGTGAGTACGCCCGCTCGAGCGAGTACCCAACGGACTCGGCAGTTACGGGTGCGCCGGACGGAGGCGAGAACCGAAAGCCGGGACGGACGCGGATCTGCACGGTGCGGCCGTCGGGCGAGACCACCGGCGCCCCGGCGGCGACCTCGGGGACCGGCGCTCCGCCGGCGGTGCCGGCCTTGTCGGGGTAGTTGTAGAGCTTCGCCTGGGTCGCATACCCGACGCCCTGGCCGAGGTACGACCAGGTGCCGTACGGGTCGGTCTGACCGTCGAACCAGTTCTCGCGGATCGAGAACGTCGCGACCCGGCCTGAGATGCCCTTGAGCTCGTCCTTCGGGCTCGGGATCAGCCCGACCAGGACATGGCCCCCGACGATCGCAAGCCCGGTCGGCGCGTGCCCGACGGGGAAGGTCGTCTTCCGGCCCGTGGCGGTGTCGATCCGGCTGACGGTGCCGGCCTCGATGTTGTCTGTCCAGACAGCCCCACCCGCAGCCTCGACGCTCGAAAGGCCGGCCTGGATCGGCACGCTGCCGACGACCTGCCCGCTCGTGTCGTCGATCTTGAAGACGCTGCCGTCAGAGTTGTTGACGACCCAGTCGATGCCGCCGGCGGACGCCAGGTCATAGAGCCAGGGATGCAGCTTCGCCGACCACATCCGATCGCCTGTCTTCGGGTCGAGCTTCACCACCTCCCCGTTGTACGACGCGAGCACGTAGAGCCCGGTGCGGGTGCGGAAGACGAGCTCGGCAAACGGGAGCGGGATCTTGTCCTCAACAGCGCCGGTCGCCGCGTCGAATCGGACGACCCGGCGCTTGGCCTGGGCGACCCACACCGATCCGTCACCGGCGGCGATGCTCCCGACCTCGGTCGGGTCCCAGCCGGGCGCGACATCCTTCGGGAGCGGGATCCGGGTGGTCGTCGAGAACGCCGGGTCGATCCTCACGATGGCCCCACGCCCGAGGAGACTGACCCACACCGCTCCAGCGCCGACCGCCAGCCCACCTCCCTCCCCTCCGATGGCGATCCGCTGCTCGACCGTGAACCGCTTCGGGTCGATCTTGACCACCGTTCCACCCTCGACGACGGCCCAGATCGCACCCTCGCCCTGGACGACGTCGTAGACGTTGCCGCCCAGCGGGATCGGCTTGGTCAGTGAATGAGTCGCCGCATCGAACACCCCGACCGAACCGGGCTGGATCTGGGCTGCGAGCGCCGGGGTCGTGGTCGAGCCCCGGCCGAACAGGATCCCGGCGGCGACGGCGGCGATCACGGCGACGGCCGCCGCGGGTGCCAGCCAGCGGCGGCCGTGCGCGTGCCTCCGAAGCCGGCCGCGGAGCGCGTCGCCTCGCTGCACGGTGACGACCTCGACGACCCGGACCGGCTTCTCGATGCCCTTCAGCCGCTCGATCCGGCCGTGCAGATAGCGGACGCCCTCGACGTTCCGTGCAAGGTGCGTCACCGCCTCGCTCGCGATCACCTGCCCGGGCTCGGCGAGCGAGCAGAGGCGGGCGGCCATGTTGAGCGCGCCGCCGCGATAGCCGGCGCCGACGGGCACCGCCTCGCCGGCGTCGAGCCCGATGCCCACACCCCGGGCGAGATCCTCGTCCTGCACGCGTTGCTGGATCGCGAGTGCGGCACGCAGGGCTCCGCGCGCCGACTCGAAGACGACGAGCGCCTCGTCGCCGCGAAGCTCGATCAGCCGGCCCTCGTGCTCTCCGACCGCAGCCCGGACGAGCTCGGCGAACGCCGCTGCCAGGTCGGCGGCGGCCTCATCGCCGTGCTGCTGGGTGAACCGCGTGTACCCGCGCACATCGCAGATCAGGAACGTCCGGACGGTGGCCGACCGGGCAGGCGCGGCCGCGACCTCGCGGCCCCCGACAGCCGACTGCGCCTCGGAGATCAGCTCGCCGCAGCTCCGGTAGCGCTCGTCGGGGGTCTTCGCGAGCGCCTTGGCGATCACGCGGTCGAGCGACTCGGGAAGCTCGGGCCGGAGCGCCGAGACGGAGGGGGGCGGCTCGCGCAGGTGGGCGAAGACGACGGCGAGGTCGTTGTCGCGCGGGTAGGGAGCTCGCCCGGTGAGGGTTTCGAAGAGGACGCATCCGAGCGCGTAGACGTCGGCGCGGCCGTCGACGTCGCCACCCTGGATCTGCTCGGGAGCGATGTAGCTCACCGTGCCGGCGAACCCGCTGTCGCGGCTCAGGCTGTTGACGGTGGCCGCATGCTTTGCGAGGCCGAAGTCAGCCAGCCAGGCGCGGTCGTCCTCGACCAGCACGTTGGCCGGCTTGACGTCGCGGTGGATCAGGCCGGCGCGATGGGCCGTGTCCAGCGCATCGCCCACCTGGCCGAGGAGCGCGAGCGCCTCGGGGGGCTCGAGCCGGCCTGCGGACTCGATGGTCTGGCGCAGGTCGCCGCGCACGTACCGCATCGCGAGAAACAGCGTGCCCTCCGTCTCGCCGGCGGCGTAGATCGGGACGATGCCGGAGTGCTCAAGGCCGGCGGCGATGCGCGACTCGCGCAGGAACCGCTCGCGAAACCGCGGGTCGCGCGCCAGGTCGGGCGCGAGCAACTTCAGCGCGACCTGCCGGTCGAGGGCGTCGTCGCGCGCGAGGTAGACCGTCCCGGTCGCGCCACGGCCGAGCGGCCGCTCGACGCGGTATCCGGACAGCACTGTCCCTTCGGCGATGTCCATCCCGAGCTCGGTCATCCCCTCTCTTGACGGCTGACACTGGAAGGACCTTCCGGCAACGATACCGCGCTCGTGCCGATCGCCTCAGACCGCGGTCATGCCTCCGTCGGCCGCCCACACGGCGCCGGTGACGTACGGCG
>JBOHBE010000407.1:0-3236 GCA_050698235.1 Gaiellales bacterium | reverse complement strand
TGGCGTCGCGCAGCTCCCGAAGGCGTGCGGCTCCCGCCTCGTCGGGGGCGCGGACGACAGCGGCGACGATCTCGGGGAAGGCCGCCGCGAGGCCGGAGACCGACCCCGTGGCACCGGCCGCGAGCCCCTGCGGGATGAGCGGCTCCGAGCCGATGAACACGGGCAGGCCGAGCTCGAGGTAGGGCGCAACGCGGTCGAACGGCGCCTCCGACACCTTCAGGCCGGCGAGGTTCGAGGCGCGGTCGCGGAGCCGAACGACGACCGACGGCTCGAGCCGGTAGCCGCTCCGGGCGGCGAAGGCGTACGGGTAGAACGGCACCGGCGCGCAGGCCGCTGCGGCTGAGGCCAGGTGCTCCAGCACGGCGTCGGGCCCGAACGGGTAGTAGGGCGGCGGGATGACGGCGACGCCGTCGGCGCCGATCGACGCGGCGTGCGCGGCGAGGGCAACGGTGTCGGCCGTGGACTGGGCGCCGCAGTGGATGATCAGCGTGCCGGCGCAGGCCTCACGAAACGCCACGGCGGCACGCATGCGCTCCTCGAGCGAGAGCAGCACGCCCTCGCCCGTCGTCCCGAGCGCGAAGAGGCCGTCGACGCCCCCGGCGGCGAGGAAGTCGACCATCGGGGCGATGGCGTCCTCGTCCAGCGCGGCGCCGCCGTCGCGAAGCGGCGTCACGGATGCGGCGAGCAGCATGGCCATGCGGGCGATCCTATCCGGCCGCGGGGCGCGCGCGCCGCGGGATCAGCGCGGCCAGAGGCTGATGACCTTGCCCAGGGGGTGAACCTGGTTGTCCGACGGCTTGCGCCGGTCCGTCAGCCGGGACGAGCCATAGCGCTCGAGGCGAGCCATCGCCTTGCGCACGTCCTCATCCGTCTCGACCGACTCGAGCTCCTGCTCGTCTTCCCGCCCGAAGATACGCGTCAACATCATCCCCACCTCTGTACTCCTCGAAGAACGACTGACTCCACTGTCCGCTCGTCGCGTGGCGTGTCAACCCCCCGAAAGGGTGAGCCCTAGCCGCCGGCCAGCCCGCCGCCGTCCACGACAAGCGTCGTGCCGGTCACGTGGCCGGCATCGTCGGAGGCGAGCCAGGCGATGGCGGCGGCGATCTCGTCGGGCGCCGCGACCCGGCCGAGCGGGCGGGAGGCGCCCGACTGCGTGATCCCGGCGGCCGCGTCCTGGCCGAGCTGGGCGAGCTCGTCGCGGAGGAGCGGCGTGTCGGTGTCGCCTGGGCAGACGCAGTTGGCGCGGATGCCGTCGGGCCCGTGGTCGATCGCGAGCGCGCGGGTCATGTTGACGACGGCGGCCTTGGTCGCGGCGTAGGCGACGGCTCGCGGGCCTGCGACGAGCCCCCAGCCCGACCCGACCGTGACGATCGCCCCGCCGCCGCGCTCGCGCATCACGGGGATGGCGGCGCGGCAGAACCGGAACGTCGCCGTCAGGTTGAGCGCGAGCGCGGCGTCCCAGTCGGCGTCAGATGTCTCCTCCGCGGTGCGGCGGACGATGGCGCCGGCGGCGGTGACGAGGATGTCGACCCCGCCGCTCTCGGCGAGCACGCGCTCGGCGGCACCGTGCTCGGTCACATCGGCCACCACGTAGTTAGCACTCACTGCCGACGCCAGCTCGCGCAGCGTGTCGGCGTCGCGATCGACCAGGCACAGTTTCGTGCCGTTCGCGGCCAGCCGCCTGGCCGTCGCCGCACCGATCCCCGACGCCGCACCGGTGACGACCGCGATCCGGCTCACGCCCGCCGCCGGCGCACCAGGTAGCCGACCCAGGCGACGACGCCCGCGAAGGCGATGATGATCGCCGGCGTGGGGTTGTCAGTCGCGAGAAACGCCGCGATCGCGACGAGGGCGACGACGGTCTGGAGGATGGGCGCCGGCGTGAACGTGTGTCGAGCGTACTACGCCTTGATGACCACGAGGCTCCCGAGCGCGGCCCTGCGCTCGAGCAGCCGGATCGCGTCGAGCTGCGCGTGGATGCAGCCGTGGCTGACGGCCCCCATCGCGCCGAAGTGGATCGCGACCTGGTCGCCGCCCAGCCACGACGCCGGCAGCTGCGACACGTGCGCCGAGAGGCCGACGGCGAACGGCGCGTACGGGCTCCCCTGCCCGAACCGCAGCCGGTCGGTGACGAAGAACCGGCCGGTCGGCGTGGGCGTCGACGGCGCCCCCTTCCCAACCGGGAACGTCCCGAGCTTCCTGCGGCCGTCGCGCACCACCATCCGATCGACAGAGAGGTCGACGACGACGCGGATCTTCCGCCACTGGAGCCGGAACGATTTCAAGTCTTCGGGGACGAGCCGGCCGCGGTCCCCGAGCGGAACGAGCAGCCGCCCGCGGTCGGCGCGGCGGTGCACCACCGGCACCCAGACCGGCTGTCCGAACTGGCTTTGCGCGGCGACGGTGCCGAAACGTGTGTGGAGCGGCTTTCGGACCTCGGCCACGAGGTAGGCGGGGCCGTGCGCCGGGGCCTGCGGCACTGCCCACTTGTCCTTCTTCACGGTCGCGGGCGCGGCAGGCTGCGCCGAGGCCTCCATCGGCTCCAGTTGCTTCGACGGCTTCGCCGCATCCGCCGGCGACGACTCACCGGCTCCTGCGCATCCGGCGCACACGAGCGCCGCGACGGCAAGGCCCAACCCACCCAGCCAACGCATGCGCCGAAGCATAGGCCGGAAGCGGCGGCTACGCCTGTGGCGCGCCGAACGCCCGGCGGGCGTGCGCGGCCAGATCGCGGATCAGCTCGGGCGGCGAGCCGAGCGGCATCAGGTGGACGCCCGCCAGCCCCTCGATCCGCGCGAGCTCGTCGATCAGATCGGCGACGGCTTCGGCGCCCTCGCCGCGCTCGGCCCGCTCCGCGAGCTCGGCCGATGCGCGCGCGCCCATCTTCTCCATCCGCGCGATCCACTCGCCCGAGCGCGGGACGGCGATCCCGGCCAGCACGGTCGCCCGGTCCGCGACGCCCGCCTCGCGGCAGCGCCCGAACCACTCGGCGAAGCCCTCGCCGTCGAGCACGATCTGGGTCTGGACGAGGTCGGATCCGGCGTCGAGCTTCGCGACCAGGCCGTCGACCGGCGCCGGGCCTGCGCTCGCGGCCGAGCCGACCAGGTAAGAGGGCGGCGGGCCGTCCATCTCCCGACCGCCAGGCAGCTTCCCTTCGCGGATGCCTGCGAGGAGGCCGATCAGCTCCGCTGTCTCGAGATCGCGCACCTCGGCCGCGTCGGGGTTCTCGCCGA
>JBOHBE010000406.1:0-2437 GCA_050698235.1 Gaiellales bacterium | reverse complement strand
CCGATCACGAACGTGAGCTGGTCCATGCTGACGGTGGCGGCGATGCGGCGGCGGCGGCCGCGCACCAGCACGTCGGCCCGGCCCGAGAGGACGCGCGGGACGCCGTCGGCGTATCCGGCCGGGACGAGCCCGACCCACGTCGGCTCCCGCGCGACGAACCGCCGGCCATAGCCCGCGCTCTCGCCGGCCGCGAGCAGCTTCACGTCGGCCACGAAGCTCTCGAGCCGGAGCGCCGGCTGGAGGCCGTCGGCGGCCGGATCGCCCGCGAACGGCGAAAGGCCGTAAACGGCGATCCCGCAGCGGACGGCATCGAAGCCGGCCTCGGGCTGTCGCAGGACGGCGGCGCTGTTGGCGATGTGGCGCGGGCAGGCGGGGAATCGGTCGGCGAGCGCCGCGAACCGCTCGACCTGCCCGCGCGTGAACGCGTCGTCGGCGTCGGCCACGGCCAGGTGGCTCATGAGGCCGGCCAGCGCGAGCACATCGCCCTCCGCGAGCTGCTCGCCCACCCGCAGGGCGTCGGCGGCGGCCATGCCCCAGCGCCCCATCCCGGTGTCCGCCTTCACGTGGACGCCGAGCGGCGAGCGGGCCGCGGCCCGAAGGCGCGCGAACCCGTCGACCGACGTGACCGTCACGTCGACGCCCTCCACCTCGCTCTCCTGACCCGGGACCAGCGGCCCCATCACGAGCACCGGCACGTCGCCGAGCTGGTCGCGCACGTCGCGGGCCTCGTCCCACGTCGCCACGCACAGCCGCGTCGCGCCGGACGCGAGCGCGGTGCGGCCGACCGCGGCAGCGCCGTGGCCGTAGCCGTCGGCCTTGACGACTGCCCACACCTCCGCCGGCGCCGCGGCATCGACGAGCCGGGCGACGTTCGCGGCGACGGCGGCGAGGTCGACCGAGACCGTCGCCCTGGCGCGGGCGGTGCCGATCACGGGATCACCTCCGGCAGGGCGTCGATCACGTCGGTCGCGATGATGCCCGAGGGGCCGCGGTGCTCGACCGCGCGGCGGCCCGCGAGACCGTGCGCCTCGGCCGCGACGCACGTGGCGGTGCGGGCGTCGCCTCCCTTCGCGAGCATCGCGGCAACCGTACCGGTGAGGACGTCGCCCGATCCGGCTGTCGCAAGGCCCGGCGGGCCGGCATGCGAGACGCCGACGTGGCCGTCCGGGCCGGCGATCAGCGTGTCGGAGCCCTTGAGCAGGACGACGCAGCCGCTCGCGGTCGCGGCCTTCCGCACCGCCTCCAGACGGTTGGCCCGGACCCAGCCGGACTCGACGCCGAGCAGCCGCGCCATCTCGCCCTCGTGCGGCGTGAGAACGGTCGGGCCGGGCCGCTTGCGCAGCCGGCCGAGCTTGCCGTTGAACGCGAAGAGCCCGTCGGCGTCGATGACGACCGGCCCGGCGTGCTCCGCGGCGACGCGTCGGGTAAGCGCGACCGCGTCGTCCGACCGGCCGAGGCCCGGGCCGAGCGCGACCGCGTCGGCCTTGTCGAGCAGCTCGAGCGCATCAGGGAGCGCCCGTACCATGATCTCGGAGACGCGACCCTCGAGCGTCCCGACGACGTCGGGCGGCGCTGCGATCCAGGCCACTCCCGCCGAGGCGCGAAGCGCGGCGAGCGCAGCCATGAGCGACGCGCCGACATACCCGGGCGCGCCGCCGACCACGAGCACCGCCCCGGCCGTGTACTTCGACCCCTGGACGGCCTTCGGCCAGGCGGCCGCGAGCGTCTCGGCCCCGGTCAGAAGCGTGGCCGCAGTCGCCTGGTCGGCCGCGCGCGGGATGCCGATGTCGGCCACCACGACCCGGCACGCGGCGCTCCGGCCGGGCTCCACGGCCGTCCCCAGCTTGCGGCCGTGGAGGCAGACCGTGACGTCGGCGCGGACTGCGGCTCCCACGACGGCCCCGGTCGAGCCGTCGACCCCCGACGGCACGTCGAGCGCCACGATCGTCCCGATCGGCGGCCGCATCGCCTCGATGGCCTGGGCGACGGCTCCCCGCGGCGCGCCGCGAAACCCGGTTCCGAGGAGCGCGTCGACGACGACGTCCGCGCGCTTGAGCCGCGCCCTCCGGACGCCGTCCACCACCGCGATCCCCAGGCGCTTGGCGATGTCGTGGTTCAGGCGCGCGTCGGGCGGCAGCTTCCTCGCGTCGCCGGCCAGCAGGCACTCGACGTCCCAGCCGGCGGCGTGCAGGTGGCGGGCCACGACGAACCCGTCGCCGCCGTTGTTGCCGGCTCCGCAGACGACGGCGGCGCCTCCGGAGCCGCCCAGGCGGAGGATCTCGTCGGCGGCTGCGAGGCCCGCGCGCTCCATGAGCACCGCGCCTGGGATGCCGAGCTCGCCGATGGCCCTGGCGTCGACCGCGCGCATCTCGTCGGCGGTGTACAGCGGGAGCGGGCCGCTCATGCGTCGTGCACGATGGCGACGGCCGCCGCCATC
>JBOHBE010000405.1:0-19594 GCA_050698235.1 Gaiellales bacterium | reverse complement strand
GTGCAGTACGTGAACTATTAAATAGTCAACTCGCTCGGACTCTCGCAGCAGGCGGCCGCTACGGAAGCCGGCGTGATCGTGTTCTGCGGCGTGCACTTCATGGCCGAGACCGCGGCCGTGCTCGCTCCGGACAAGACCGTGCTCATTCCCGACCTCGACGCGGGGTGCTCGCTGGCGGCGTCGATCGACGCCGAGGCCCTCGCGCGGTGGAAGGACGACAACCCGGGCGCGGTGGTCGTGAGCTACGTCAACACCTCGGCCGAGGTGAAGGCGCTCTCGGACTATTGCTGCACCTCGGGGAACGCCCGCCAGGTCATCGAGGCCGTGCCCGCCGACCGCGAGATCCTCTTCCTCCCCGACATGTTCCTGGGAGCCTACCTGGAGCGCGTCACGGGCCGGAAGATGAAGATCTGGCCGGGCGAGTGCCACGTCCACGCCGGGATCCGCCCGGCCGACGTCGAAGCCACGCTCGACGAGCACCCCGACGCCGAGCTCCTGATCCACCCCGAGTGCGGCTGCGCCAGCCAGTGCATGTACGCGGCGTCCGAGAACCCGGCGCTCGGGGCACGCACGCACGTGCTCTCGACCGAGGGCATGGTGAAGCGGGCGCGCACCTCGCCGCGACGCGAGTTCATGGTCGCCACCGAGACGGGCATCCTGCACCGGCTCGGCAAGGAGGCTCCCGACGCCCGGTTCTACGCGATGAGCGAGCGGGCCGTGTGCCGCTACATGAAGATGATCACGCTCGAGAAGCTGCGCGACTCGCTGCTCGAGATGCGTTACCCGGTGACGGTCGAGCCCGAGCTCGCCGCGCGGGCTCGCGGCGCGATCCGGCGCATGGTCGAGATCACGTAGCGGGGGAGCGTCCAGCGGCCGCAATCCCGGCCAGGACGCGGTCGAGGCCGTCGCGGAACCGATCCTCGGCCAGCTCCAGCGACAACGCCCCGAGGGTGAAGGCATACACGGTGTCGACCGCGGCGACGGCCTGCTCATCGGCGAACCCGGCGCCCCGCATGATGGCGCGGGCGCGGTCGATGACGGTGAGCGCGACCGGTCCGCCGGCGCCGTAGACGTGGACGGCAGGCATCACGGCGGAGTGGGCCAGGAGCGCACGCCGAAACGACTCGGCGAGCCGCCGGATCGGCTTTCGCCAGCGGCCGTCCGCCTCCGGGAGCTCGACCTCTGCCATGACGGCGTCGACGACAGCGGTCAGCAGCTCGCGCTTGTCCCTGAAATGGGAGTAGGCCGTCATCGGCGCCGCTCCCAGCTCGAGCGCGAGCCGCCGCATCGTGAGCGCGTCGAGGCCCTCGGCATCGGCGATCGCGAGCGCCGCCCGGACGATCCTGTCCTGACTCAGCGGCTCGCGCTTGACGGAGGGCTCGGACACGTCGGCGTACAGCGTACCGGACGTCGTACAGGTACCGGTCTCCTGATAGCGTCCGCCACCGCGAGTCGATCGGAGAGATGCTCATCTTGATTCCCACAACGGCGGAGGCCGAGGTCCTCGGCGACGCCCTCCCGGGCACGGTCTGCGTGTGCGGCTTCGGCCTGGCGGCTGCCGGCGCGGGCGCGGCGCACGCGATCGCGACGCATCCCGCCGCGGCCGAGGGCGGCGTGGTTCTCGCGGGGGCGGCCGGCACCTACGACACCGACCGGCTCGCAGTCGGGGCGGCGATGGACGCCGCCGCGGTGCGTGTCGACGGCATCGGGGCGGGCGGGTCGGGGGCCGCCGAGCTCGGGTTCGCAAAGTCCGATGTGATCGCGCTTCCCGGCACCGACGGTGAGCTCCTGTCGGTCGCCGAGGCGGCGGGGTCGGCCGCGGATGCCGCTGACCGCGCGCGCCGTCACCCCGATGCGCTCGCAGAGGAGATGGAGGGATACGCCGTGGCCGTTGCCGCCTCGCTCTTCGGGGTGCCGCTCCGGATCATCCGCGGCATCTCAAACCGGGCCGGCGACCGCGACCACGCCGGCTGGCGCATGGCTGACGCCCTGGCCGCCGTCCGCACCCGCGTGCAGGAGCTCGCGTGAAGCTGCGCCTCGGGCTCTCGACGTGCCCCAACGACACGTTCGCGTTCCACGCGATCCTGGAGCGGCGCATCGACCTGCGCGGCCTCGAGTTCGAAGCCGAGCTGCTCGACGTCCAGGCGCTGAACGACGGGCTCTTCGCAGACCGCTACGACATCTCGAAGGCGAGCTTCCACGCCGCCCTGCTGCTCGCCGACCGCTACGGCGTGCTGCCGGCCGGCTCTGCGCTCGGGTTCGGCGTCGGACCGCTGATCGTGGCGGCTCGCGACGGCGTCTGGCCGTCCCCCGAGGCGCGCGTCCTCTGCCCGGGGCCGACGACCACGGCGACGCTGCTCTACCGCTGCCTCCATCCCGACAGCCCCCGCATCGAACACGCCGTCTTCTCGGACATCGGCCCGGCGCTCCATCGAGGCGACCACGATCTCGGGGTGCTCATCCACGAGGGCCGGCTGACGTACCGCCGCGACGGCCTCCAGCTGGTGGAGGACCTCGGCGCGTCGTTCGAGGAGCTCGCGCGCGCCCCGGTGCCGCTCGGCGGCGTCGTGGCGCGCCTCGACCTGCCCGAGGGCACGGCCGAGCGCTTCACCGCAGTTCTGCGCGACTCCATCGCCTACGCCGCAGCGCATCGCGACGACGCCCTCGTCACGATCCGGCGCCACGCCCAGGAGCTGGGCGAGGACGTCATCTGGCCATACGTGGCGCTGTACGTGACCGAGCACACCGTGGACCTCGGTGTGGAGGGCGCCCGCGCGCTCCAGGTGCTCGAGCAGACTGGACGGGAAGCCGGCGCGCTGCCGGACGGCCTTCCGCGCCTGCGCGTTCTCGCTTGAATTCTGTTTTCGCCTCGTCTAAATTGTGATTTAGATGTTGAGCGACGTCGCACAGGACTACATGAAGCAGATCTATCTGCTGGAGCACCGCGACGGGAAGGCGTCGACGTCCGCGCTGGCCGAGGCGATGGGCGTCTCGGCCGCATCGGCGACGGCGATGGCCAAGAAGCTGGCAAGCCTGGGGCTGGTTGACCACAGCCGCTATCACGGCGTGACCCTCACGCCGGCGGGCGAGAAAGTTGCCCTCGAGGTCGTACGCCATCACCGGCTGCTCGAGGTCTATCTGACACAGACCCTCGGGCTCTCGTGGGATCGCGTCCACTCCGAAGCCGAGCGGCTTGAGCACGTTCTCTCCGAGGAGCTCGAGGCCGAGATCGACCGCGTGCTCGGCTACCCGGCGACCGATCCCCACGGCGACCCGATCCCGACACCCGACCTCGTCATCGCCGCCGACCCGGCCCACCGCATGGCCGAGCTCGAGCCGGGCCAGGCGGCCGTCGTGCGCCAGGTGCCCGACGGCGATCCCTCCCTGCTTCGCTACCTCGCGGGCCTGGGCCTCGTGCCCGACACACGGTTCACGGTGGTCGAGAAGGCGCCCTTCGGCGGACCCGTCACCCTCGAAGTCGACGGTACCCGACACGCCGTCGGGGTCGAGCTCGCCGAGCGCATCGGCGTGGAGATGACTGCGTGACGCCGCGCGCCGTTCGCGCCGCGGTCGCCCCGGCGGCAAGCATCACCAACCCGTGGGAGCGCATCAAGCGCGTCCTGCCGTTCCTCGGCCCGGCGTTCGTCGCCAGCGTGGCCTACATGGACCCGGGCAACTTCGCGACCAACATCCAGGCCGGCGCCAAGTTCGGCTACATGCTCCTGTGGGTGCTCGTCGCCTCGAACCTGATGGCGATCCTCATCCAGTCGCTCTCGGCCAAGCTCGGCATCGCGTCGGGCCTGACGCTGCCACAGGCGATTGCGGCCAACACGACCCGGCGGATGCGGATCGGCCTGTGGCTGGCGGCCGAGGGCGCGGCCATGGCGACCGACCTAGCCGAGTTCCTCGGCGCCGCCATCGGCATGCACATCCTGTTCGGGCTCGCCCTGCTCCCGTCGGCGCTTCTGACCGCCGTCGCCTCGTTCGCGCTGCTCGCAGTGCAGCGCTTCGGCCACGTGCGGTTCGAGCTCGCGATCATCGCGTTCGTGGCGATCATCGGTCTGGCGTTCGTCGTCGAGCTCTTCATCGCGAAACCGGACCCGGGCGGCGTGCTGCACGGCATGCTGGTGCCGCAGATCCAGTCGAGCGCGATCTACGTCGCCGTCGGCATGGTGGGAGCCACCGTCATGCCCCACGTCGTCTACCTGCACTCGGGCCTCGTCCAGCACCGCAACAAGATCCTCGACGGCACCAGCAAGCGCGAGCACTTCCGCCGGGAGCTGATCGACATCGCACTCGCGATGAACGGCGCGTTTCTCATCAACGCCTCGATGGTGATCATGGCGGCGGCGGTGTTCTTCGGCGCCGGGTCCGACATCTCGGGCATCGAGGACGCCCACGCCACGCTCGGGCCGCTCCTGGGCTCGCTCGCCCCGGCCGCCTTCGGGATCGCCCTCCTCGCCTCGGGGCTCTCGTCGTCAACCGTCGGCACGATGGCCGGTCAGATGATCGTCGACGGCTTCATGAACTGGCGCGTCTCGGTCTTCGTCCGGCGGCTCATCACCATGATCCCCGCGCTGATCGTGATCGCCGCCGGCGCAGACACGCTGCGCACGCTGATCGCAAGCCAGGTCGTGCTCTCGCTGGTGCTGCCGTTCGCAGTCGTGCCGCTCGTGTGGCTGACATCGCGGCGCGACGTGATGGGCGACCTCGTCAACGGCCCGGTCGTGCGGGTGCTCGCGATCAGCGTCTCGGTCATCGTGATCGCGATGAACGTCGTCCTGCTCGTCGTCACCGCCTCGGGCGGCTAGCGGCGACTCCTCAGGTGGGCGCGTGGCCGAAGAACCAGCGCTCGAGGGGCTCGAGCAGCTCGGCGTCGGCGAACGGCTTCACGTCCTCCACGCGGCCGTCCTCCCGCGAGACGTCGAGGTCGGACGCGAGCGCGTCGTTCGCAGCCTCGAGCGCGTCACCCATCTCGAAGCCCTCGAAGACGTAGTCGTCGTCGCGAATTGCGCCGTTCGTCCGCTGTGCCAGGTCGACGGCGCGCCCGACGGCCCACACCGCCCCGGGCTTCCGCTCGATCCAGATGGTGATGCGCTCTGCGGCGCCGTCCTCGCCCACGCCCTGGATTGAGCGCTGCGCGAACCACTGGCTGGCTTTGTGGGGCATGTCCGATCGCCTCCCGTGGCCGTGTCGCTGGAGCCGGAGCTTACGCGGCGGGCGACCGCCCAGGCAAGCCCGCCGATATCATCCGCCGCGATGCAGGCCCGGGCGGCGGCCTTCGCGCACGACGTGGTGATGCCGGCGATCGACGCCTGGGAGCGCGACGGCGTCTATCCGCGCGCCGCGGTGGCGGCCTCGGGCCTCACCGGGCTCTTCTGCCCGGAGGCGGTCGGCGGTGCCGCCCTCTCGTACCCGGACGGGATGGCGGTGTTCGAGGAGCTCGGCCGTGGCGACGCGGCGCTGGCGTTCTCGCTCTCGATGCACAACGCGGTGGCCGCTGCGGTGGCCGGCCATCCGGTCCTCGGCGAGCGGTGGGGCCGCGCCCTGGCCGCAGGGGAGGGGCTCGGCGGCTTCTCGCTCACCGAGCCGCATGCCGGCTCCGACGCCACCGCCATCACGACGCGGGCCGAGCCGGACGGCGACGGCTGGCGCGTCACCGGCCGCAAGGCGTGGGTCTCGCTGGCCGGCGAAGCCGACCTCTTCCTCGTCGTGTGCAAGACGTCCGCCGATCCGGGGCACCGCGACATCGCGATCGTTGCCGTCGAGCGCGCCGCGGCCGGCGTGTCGTTCCCGGTCATTTACCGGAAGGCGTGCGCGGCGTTCCTGCCGATCGGCGAGATGGAGCTCGACGGCGCACCGGCGATTCTGCTCGCCCCGCCGGGCGCCGGCATGCGGGCTGCGCTGGGGGCCATCGACGTCGCCCGGTGCGACATCGCGGCCATCGCGGCCGGGCTCCACGCCGAGGCCCTCGACACCGCGGTCGCCTATGCGAGCGAGCGGCAGGCATTCGGGGCGCCGATCCTCGACCTCGACGCGATCCGGCTACCGTTGGCTGACGTGGCAACGGAGCTCGAGGCGAGCCGGCTCCTCTACCGCCAGGCCGCCGAGCGGCTGGGAACGCCGGACGGCCCGCTGGCCGTGGCGCATGCCAAGCGCTTCTGCCCCGACGTCGCGCTGCGGGCGGCGATCGCCTGCAGCGAGGTGCTGGGCGCGTACGGCTGGCTGCTCGACCACCCGCTGGCGCGCATGATCGCCCTCGCGAAGATGCTTCAGGTCGTCGACGGGACGGCCGAGATCCAGCGCGTCGTCATCGGACGGTCGCTGGCTAGTTCCCGAAGTCCTCGGGCGTCACGTTCTCGAGGAACTTCTTGAACTCATCGATGACCTCGCCCGAGTCCTCCGGCTCCTGATTGAACTCGATCGCGGAGTCGTCGATGACCTCGTCGGCGACGAAGATCTTGGCGTCGGCCCGAACGGCCAGGGCGATGGCGTCGGACGGGCGCGAGTCGATCTCGATCTCAGACCCGTTCACCTGAAGCGTGATCTGCGCGTAGAACGTGTTCTCGCGCAGTTCGGTGACCGACACCTTGGAGACGCTCGCGTTCAGTTCGCCGAGCATGTCGGTGACAAGGTCGTGCGTCATCGGCCGCGGCGTGGGCGTGCCCTGGAGCTTCATCAGGATCGCGGCCGCCTCGGGATGGCCGATCCAGATCGGGAGAAACTTGGTCCCGTCGAGCGTGCGGAGCAGGACGATCGGCTGCTTCCCCACCATGTCGAACGACACGCCGTAGATGCTCATCTCCTGCATCCTTTGGCCAGTATAGCCACGGCCCTGGCGGGCTCAGTGGGCCGCGGCGGCGGCCTCGATCACGCTCCGCAGCGCCTGCTCGTCGGACCGGTGACCGAGGGCGCAGATGCGAGCCGTGCGCTCGCCGGCGACCGTCGTCGCGCTGATGAACGCGCCCGCGGCGACGACGTTCGCCACCATGTCCTCAACCGTGACGCCGGCGGCCGACCGGAAGTTCACGACCCCCAGTGACGGCCCCGTCACCAGCTCGAGCCGCGGCGACTCCGTGATCAGCTCGGCCGCGAGCAGCGCAAGGTCGAGGCTCCGGTCGAGGGCGGCCCTGATCTCGCCGAGGCCGAAGGTCTTCACGGTGAGCCACACCTTGAGCGCTCGGAACGGGCGCGAGAGCTCGACGCCGCGGTCGGCGAAGTTGACGCCGCCGTAGCGGTCCATGTCCTTCAGGTACTCGGGCCGGACTGTGAACGTCTGCTCGAGATCGCCGCCCGCCCGTGCGAAGACGATGCCGGCGGCGAGCGGGCAGTAGAGCGACTTGTGGGCGTCGAGGACAAGGGTGTCGGCGAGCTCGAGGCCCGGCATGGCCGCGCGGCCGCGCTCGGTGAGCGCCAGAAAGCCGCCGTACGCGCCGTCGACGTGGAGCCACGCTCCGTGCCCGGACGCGACATGGTGGAGCGCCGGCAGGTCGTCGACAGCGCCCGTGTTTGTGCTGCCGGCGGCGGCGACGACGCACCACGGCACGAGCCCGGACGCAGCGTCGGCCGCCACCGCCTCGTCGAGCGCGTCGGGCCGCATCCGGAACCGCTCGTCGATCGCGACCTCGTGGATCCGGTCGATGCCGATCAGGCGCAGCGCCCGGCCGATCGACGAATGGGCCTCGGTCGTCGTGTAGGCCACCCGGTCCGCGCCGCCCGCCGGACGGCGGTCGCGAGCGACGGCCAGGCCGACGAGGTTCGCCGTCGACCCGCCGCTTGCGATCACGCCCTCGGCCCCGGCGTCGAGACCCAGGAGATCGCGGAACCACCCGAGCACCTCCAGCTCGACGGCGGCGGCGCCCGGCCCGCTCTGATAGCTGCCGGCGAAGATGTTGAGGCCGGCCGCGAGCATGTCGGCGACCACTCCCGGAAAGGTGGGCGACACCGGGATGTAGGCGAACATCCCCGGATGGTGGTTCCGCACGCCGGGCCCGAGCAGCTCGCGTTGCAGCCAGCCCATCAGCTCAACCGGGTCGCCGCCTTCCTCGGGCGGCGGCTCGGCCACCCGCTTCGCGAGGTCGGGCGGCGGCGGCGTGAACGTCGGCCCGGAGCGGAGAGCGCCGAGATGCTCGACGACCGCGTCGACTGCCGCGTACCCCAGCTCGCGCATCTGCTCCGGGGTGAGATCGAGCCCGCTCTCGGCCACGGGGCGCGAGTCTAGACGGACTGCACCGCGGCGTGCCGCTCACAGTCGATCGTGTGGTCGTTCACGAGCCCCGCCGCCTGCATGAAGGCGTAGCACACCGTCGGGCCCACGAACCGGAAGCCGCGCCGCTTCATGTCGCGGCTCATCGCCTTGGACTCGGCCGTCTCGGACGGCACCTCGGCAATCGTCCGCCACCGGTTCTGCATCGGCGCGCCGCCGACGAAGCCCCACACGTACTCCGCAAGGCTCCCGAGCTCGCCGCGCACCTCGAGCGCCGCCCGGGCGTTGGCGATCGCCGACTCCACTTTCAGCCGGTTCCGCACGATCCCCGCGTCGGCCATCAGACGCTCGACGTCGGCATCGCCGAACCGTGCGACTCGCTTCTCATCGAAGCCCGCGTACGCCCGCCGGTAGCCCTCGCGCTTGCGCAGGATCGTCGACCACGAGAGGCCAGCCTGCGCGCCCTCGAGCACGAGCATCTCGAAGAGGTGGCGATCGTCGCGCGACGGAACCCCCCACTCCTCGTCGTGGTAGGCGACGTAGAGCGGATCGTCAGGTGGCACCCAATCGCAGCGAGTCGGCATCTCGAGATGGGCGATCCTGGACTCGAACCAGGGACCTCCGCCTTATCAGAGCGGCGCTCTAACCGACTGAGCTAATCGCCCGAGAGCGACGGCAGGATACCACCGCTCAGTCGGCCCAAGACACGCGTTCCGCTCGAAGCTGGTCGACGATCCGTCCCAGCTCCGCCGAGCTCGAGAAGTGGATCTCGACGCGGCCGCCGCGTGGACCCTGGCGAACCGCCGCGCGCAGGTTGAGCGACTGCCAGGCGGCGTCGACGGCCAGGTGCGCCAGCTCCTCGTCCATGGCTCCGGCCCGGCGGGCCGGCTTGGGCTTCGCGCGCCCGGTGCCGCGCGCGGCGGCCTCGGTATCACGCACCGACCATCCACGGTCGATCGCGCGCCGGGCGAGCGCCAGCCGCTCGTCCTGGCCGCTCGCGAGCAGCAGGGCCCGGCCGTGCCCCTCCGAGAGCTCGCCCGCGGCGATCAGGCCCAGCGCGTCGTCGGGCAGCTCGAGCAGGCGGATCGTGTTGGCGATGGAGGGCCGGCTGCGGCCGACGCGCCGTGCGATCTCGGTCTGGGAGAGGTCGAGCTCGTCGGCCAGGACGGCGTACGCCCGCGCGAGCTCGACGGCGTTCAGATCCTCGCGGGCCACGTTCTCGGCGAGCGCGAGGATCAGCGCCTCGCGCTCGTCGGCCTGACGCACGACGGCCGGAATGGTCGTGAGGCCGGCCTGGCGCGCCGCCCGCCAGCGGCGCTCGCCGGCGATGATCTCGAAGCCTTCGCCGGTGTCGCGGACGACGATCGGCTGGACGAGGCCATCGGCCCGAATCGACTCGACGAGGCCGTTGAGCGCGGTGTCGTCGAACGTCCGGCGCGGCTGGCGCGCGTTCGGGCGGATGCGCTCGACCTCGATCTCGACCGAGACCGTGCCGCTGCCCGGGAACTCGGCCACGAGCGCGGCGAGGCCGCGGCCCAGGCCGCGTGTCTTGGTCGTATCAGCCACGCTCCACGACCTCCATCGCCACACGGTAGTACGCATCGGCACCCGGCGATGCCGAGTCGTAGCGGCAAATTGGAAGCCCGTGGCTCGGCGCCTCGGCCAGACGCACGCTGCGCGGGACGACAGTCTCGAACACGAGCGGGCCGAAGTAGGAGCGCACCTCGCTGGCGACGTCGGCGGCCAGCCTGGTGCGTCCGTCGAACATCGTGAGCAGGACGCCGGTCACGCCGAGCCGGGGGTTGATGCGCGTGCGGACCAGCTCGACGCTCTGCAACAGCTGGGCAAGCCCTTCGAGCGCGTAGTACTCGCACTGCACCGGGACGATCAGGCGGTTGGCCGCAGCGAGCGCGTTCACGGTCAGGAGCCCGAGGGACGGCGGGCAGTCGACGAACACGTACGGGAAGCGCTCCTCCGTGCCGGCCAGGAGATCGCGCAGAAGCGTGCCGTGATCGGCTCCACCGGGGATCTCGACCTGCGCCGCGGCCAGATCCGGGTGCGAGGGCGCGAGGAAGAGGTTCGGCACCGCCGTCTCGATGATCACCGAGTCGAGCGGGCGGCCGTGGAGCAGGTCGTAGGTGCTCGCCTCGAGCTCGTCAGGCCGGAATCCCAGGCCGGTCGTGGCGTTGGCCTGCGGATCGAGATCGATCAGCAGCACGCGGGTGCCCGCCTCGGCCACGCACGCGGCCATGTTGATGGCGGTCGTGGTCTTTCCGACGCCGCCTTTCTGGTTCGCAAGCGCGTAGACGCGGGAGCTCATACTGGGAACGATGGTACCGGGACGAGCGGACGCGCACGAGCGATTCCGGGACGGCGCGGAAACCGCTCCGGAGTGGCGTCGTGCTTGCGAAGGACCACCAGGCGACGACCCTCGTCGACGCTGTGCGAGGCCTCCACGGCGCCGCCCACGAGCTCCGCTGCGCGCGTGAGCGCGTCGGCGTCGATGCCGGCGCCGGTCCACAGGATCGCGGCCCCTCCCGTGGCCACGAGCGGCAGCACGAGCTCGACCGCGACCGGCGGCGGGGCGAGGGCGCGGGCCAGTGCGAGCGGGAAGCGGTCGCGGCCCTCGCCGCGGGCGTACTCCTCGGACCGGGCGTGGACGACGGTGCACGGCGCCTCGAGCGCCGCGACGACACGCTCCAGGAACCTGCACTTCGTCCCCGTGGCCTCGAGCAGCGTCACCGGGAGGCCGAGCGCGATCGCGATCGGGATGCCGGGGCTGCCGCCTCCCGACCCGACGTCGACGGCCTCGGCCGGCCCCAGCTCGCGGATGAGCGCCGCCGCCTCCAGCGCGTCCTCGACGAGCACCTGCCAGGCCGCATCCGGATCTCGAACGGCGGTCACCGACGTCGGCTCCGCGACCACGAGGTCGCGGTAGGCCCGCAGCCTCGGGTCGGGGTGTTTCACGTTTTACACCCCGGCCGGCTCGTCGTCCTCGGCCGGCAGCACGACGACGTGCCGGTTCGGCTCCGCCCCCTCGCTGGCCGTGCGCACCTGAGGCACCTCCGCCTTCAGGTACACGTGGACGATCTTGCGCTCGACCGACGACATCGGCTCGAGTGGCACGGGCTCGCCGGTGCGGATCGCGTCGGCAGCAGCCCTGGCGGCGACATCGCGCAGCGTCCGCTCGCGGCGGGCCCGATAGCCCTGGGCGTCGATCACGACGTCCACCGGCGCCTCCTCGTGGCGGTGCACGATGGCGTTCGCCAGGTACTGCACGGCGTCGATGGTGTGCCCGTGGCGGCCGATCAGCAGGCCCAGGTCGTCGCCGGTCACGATCGCCGCCACGCTTTCGTCCGACTCCACGACCTTCACGTCGGCGTCGAGCCCGAGGCCCGCGACGACGTGCGCCATCAGGGCCCGCACGCGCGCCGCGGTGGGCGAGTCCTCAGGGTGCGGCTCGTCGGGGACGACCGCGGGCAACGGGGCGGCGTCGGCCGGCGGAGCGTCTGCCAGCGACGCGATCACGCGAGCGGGCTCGTAGCCGACGCCGAGCAGTCCGCGCTGTCCCTCGGACAGGACGACGAACTCGACCGCTGTCCGGTCGAGCGCCGGGTAGCGCCGCTCGAGCTCGTGCAGTGCGGCCCAGCGCGCCTCCCCGACGGTCTCTCCGGTCGCCTCGACCTGAACCGACGGGCCGGTCATCGCCGCCGGCCGCCTCCCCCGCGGCGCTTCTTGGGACGTGGGGTCCCGCTGGCCTGCGCCCGGCGCCCGGTCGGTGAGGGCGGCGTGCGGCTGCCGGTGGCCTTGGCGACCGCCTGGCCGCCCCCCTTCGCACCGGCCTTTGCCGCGGCATCCCCGGAGGCCGGCCGCAGCCGATGGCCCATCGTGCGCTTGACGACGCCCTGCTGGCAGATGGTCCAGATGTTGGTCGTGATCCAGTAGATCATCACGCCGGCGGGCACCCCGATCACGAACGGGATGAAGAAGATCGGCATGGCCGCGAACATGTACTTCTGCTGGCGGTCGGTCACGAACGAGAAGAGCAGCGTCGAGCCGAGCATCGTGGTCACGTACAGCCCGAGGATCACGTACTCGGTGATCCCGCCGATGCTCGAGAGCTTCTGGAAGATGTCGTCGATCCCGAGGAACGACACGACCGGCGTCGGCTCGATCTGGTTTCGCAGCACCTGGTAGAGGCCGATGAAGACCGGGAGCTGCGCGACGAGCGGGAGGCAGGAGGCGAACGGGTTCACCCCGTGCTCCTTGTAGAGCTCCATGAGCTCCTTCTGCATCTCCTGCTTGTCCTCGCGGGCGGTCTTGCCCTTGTACTTGTTCTGGAGCTGCTTCACCTTGGGCTGGATGGTCTGCATCGCCGCCATCGACCGCAGCTGCTTGATGGTGAGCGGAAGGATCACGAGCCGCACCGTGAAGGTCAGAAGGATGATGCAGAGGCCCCACGACGCGATGTGGTCGTGGTAGGTCGTGAGCACGCTCTTGATGACGGACTCGACCTGCTGGAGGACGATGATGCCGAAGATCACGCCGTCGCCTCCCGATCCTCGCCGCCGGGCACCGGGTCATACCCGCCGTCCGACCACGGGTTGCATCGCAGGAGCCGCCACCCGGCCATGCCCAGGCCGCGCACGACGCCGTGGCGCCTGACGGCCTGCTCGGCGTAGTGCGAGCATGTGGGCTCGTAGCGGCACACCCGCGGGGTCACCGACGTCATCGCGACGAACGGCATGAGCGCCAGGCGCGCGAGCCGCAGGCAGCCGACGACGGCGAGGCGGATCACGCGACCGGCTCCGGCTCGACGGCCCGCAGGAGCTCCTCGACCTGGCCGCATAGCCAGTCGAAGCCCTGCGACTCGGCGGCGGGGGCGATGCCCGGCCGCGCGATCAGCACGTAGTCGGTCGCGGGCCGCAGGAGATCGTCCTGGCGGGCGACGGCCTCGCGGAGCCGCCGCTTCACGGTGTTTCGGTCGACGGCCGGCCCGACCTTCCGCGGCACGGCCCAGCCCACGCGAGGCCCGCCGTCATCGTCGCGGCGCCGGTAGCGCAGGACCAGGTAGCGCCCTCCGACCGACCGGCCCAGCTGGCTCACGGCGTCGAACTCCGCGGCGCGCGACAGGCGGCCACGCCGGCCGGGCGGGGGGATCGGCGGGGTGCTCACGGAGGCTATGCGGACAGACGCTTGCGCCCACGCGCCCGGCGGCGCTTGAGCACGGCACGGCCGGCTCGGGTGCTCATGCGCTTGCGGAATCCGTGCGTCTTCGCGCGCTTACGGGTGTTGGGCTGATAGGTGCGCTTCATCGGCCGCGTCAGTATAGATGAGCGCTCGCACCGGGCAGGGTGTGGAAATACGCCGCGCTCCGGCCGGCCTTCACCGGCACAAACCGCCCGGAAACGCAGGCTTTCCGTTCGGAGGGATCCCCGGAGGAGGAGTTTTCCACAGCTGTGGATGAAGCTGTTGAGTACTTCGGAAAACCCCTGTAAACCGCATAATGGAGCGGAATTCGAGCCTCCCGAGCTCGGTTGCCCCGGACAGTCCAACGGCGTACACTCGCCCACGTCGATGACCACAGACGCGGCCGCCACCAGGACCTGGGAAACCATCTCGCAGCGGCTGCGTGAGGCGCTGAACCCGAGCACCTACGACACGTGGTTCGGCGGGACCGAGGCCCTGGAGGCCAGCCCGGAGCGGCTCGTGGTCGGCGTTCCTAACGAGTTCACCAAGACCTGGATCGAGGGGCACTTCGGCAGCCTCCTGAACGCCGCGGCGGCCGAGTACGAGCTCACGGTCGAGCTGCGCGTCGCCGTCTCGGAGGCCGTCCGCGCTGCCGCTGCCGAGCCGGACCCCGAGCCCGAGACCGTGCGGCCGCAGCCGCCGGTCCCGGCACAGGTCGGGGTGCTGAATCCGCGCTACACGTTCGACCTCTTCGTGATCGGCCCGTCGAACCGGTTCGCGCACGCCGCGGCCCTCGCGGTGGCCGAGGCGCCGGCGCAGGCGTTCAACCCGCTGTTCATCTACGGCTCGACGGGCCTGGGGAAAACGCACCTGCTCCAGGCGGTCGCGCAATACGTGATGCAGCAGCACCCGTACCTGACGGTGCGCTATGTGACGACCGAGACCGTCCTCAATGAGTTTGTCGATGCTTTGCGGGACAAAAGCATGGTCGGTTTCAAAGGGCGCTATAGATCATGCGACGTTCTGCTAATCGATGATATTCAGTTCATCGAGGGCAAGAACCAGCTCCAAGAGGAGGTTTTCCACACCTTCAACAGCCTGTACGAGGCCGGGAAGCAGATCATCATCTCGTCGGACAGGCAGCCTCGCGAGCTCGCCACGCTCGAGGCTCGGCTCCGCACGCGGTTCGAGTGGGGGCTCATCACCGACGTGCAGCCGCCCGACGTCGAGACCCGCATCGCGATCCTGCGCAAGAAGGTCGTGACCGACAACCTGCGCGTCCCCGACCCCGAGGTGCTGACGTTCATCGGCGACCGGGTCACGTCGAACATCCGCGAGCTCGAGGGCGCCCTGACGCGCGTGATCGCCTACGCCTCCCTCACGGGCCGGCCGATCTCGGTCGACGTCGCGCGCGAGGTGCTGAAGGACGTGTTCCCCGGCGGCGAGCGCCGGTCGATCACCATCGAGCAGATCCAGCAGGCGGTCTGCGACGCCTACGGCGTGAGCCTGGTCGACCTCCGCGGAGACAAGCGCCCGCAGGTGATCGTCCTCCCCCGCCACATAGCCATGTATCTCTGCCGGGAGCTGACCGACCAGTCGCTCCCCAAGATCGGCGCCAAGTTCGGCGGCCGCGACCACGCGACGGTCATGTACGGCGTGAACCGCGTCGCGCGCCTCATCCGCGAGGACCGCGAGGCCTTCAACGTCGTACAGGACCTGACGGCCCGCATCAAGCAGGCCCGGTGAGCGTTCTCCAGCCGGCCTGTGGGAAAGCTGTGCGGAACCCGTGGCATCTGCGGACAGATCCCGGCACCTGTGACGGAACGGTGGAGGATGTGGAAACCCGCCTGTCCCAGTCCCCCTGCTTCTCCACCCTGAAACACGGCTCCCAGACCGGTCCGTCCGAGGTTCTCCGCATGATTCGCAGCCCCTACTCCTATAACCTCTCTTTTCTTAAGAGAATTCAGTGATAACCGTGGCACCGAGGAGTTCCCCCGCATGAAGATCGTCTGTCCGCAGGAAGACCTGCTCAATCGCCTCCAGATCGTGGCCCGCGGGGTGTCGCAGCGCTCGACCGTCCAGATCCTCTCCGGCGTCCTCATCCGCGCCGAGGCCGGCGGAGCGATCGAGCTCGCCGCGACCGACATGGAGCTCTCCGTCCGGGCGAGCCTCCAGGCCGAGGTCGCGGAGCCGGGATCGACGGTGCTCACCGGGCGCCTGCTCCTCGAGATCGTCCGCGCGCTCCCGCAGCAGCCGGTGACGCTCGAGCAGCCAGCCGGAAGCGGAGCGGTGAAGCTCACCTGCGGCCCGAGCGAGTACACGCTCCACTCGCAGGGCGCCGAGGACTTCCCGCATCTCCCCGAGGCGTCGGGGCCGGCCTTCGCCGTCGATCGGACCGCGTTCGTGGCGACCATCAACCACGTTGCCCGGGCCGCGTCGAAGGACGAGTCGCGCCCCGTTCTGACCGGCGTCCTTGTCGAGTTCGGCGACGGCACCGTGACCATGGCTGCGACGGACTCCTACCGGCTCTCGGTCAAGGAGGCCGCGCTGCCCGGCTCGGGCGGCGACGCCCAGGCGATCGTCCCTGCCCGCGCCCTCACCGAGCTGTCGCGGATCGCGACCGCCGCCGCGGCCGACACCATCGACGTCGCCATCGGCGAGAACCAGATCGTCTTCGGCGTCGACGGCGTGTCGCTCTCGGCCCGCCGCATCGACGGCCAGTTCCCCAACTACCGGCAGCTCGTCCCGCAGACGTTCGACCACGAGATCCCCGCATCGCGCGAGGAGCTGCTCGAGGTTGTCCGGCGCACGTCGTCGGTGCTCATGACGCACCGGGCGCTGCCGCTGCGGCTCGCGTTCGAGCAGGGCCAGCTCACCGTCAGCGCCCAGACCCAGGACGTCGGCGAGGCGCACGAGTCGATGCCGGTCGACTTCCACGGCGAGCCGCTCGAGATCGGGTTCAACGCCGAGTTCCTGCGCGACGGCATCGAGAGCGTCGAGGGCGACACCGTGAAGCTCAAGCTGACCAGCCCGCTCCGGCCCGGGCTCGTCCAGGGCGAGGACGGCAGCTTCTCCTACCTGATCATGCCGATCAGGCTCTCGACCTGACGTGCAGGTCGCTGCGGCGCGCGGCACCGCATTCCGGTGCTACGCCCGGGTCGACATCGCGTTCGCGGGCGGCCTGGTCGGCGTCGTCGGCCCGAACGGCGCGGGCAAGACGAGCCTCATCGAGATGATCCACTTCGGCTGCGCCGGGTACTCGCCGCGCACGACGACCGAGTCGCAGGTGATCCGGTTCGGCTCGGATGTGACGCGGGTCGAGGTCGACGTGGCCCTCCGCAGCGGGCCGGTCACGAGCGAGGTCGGCTTCCGTCCGGGCGAGCCCAAGCGCGTCACGGTGGCGGGAGCGCCCGAGCGATCGGTCGCCGGGCTCCTGGCCCGGTTCCCGGTGCTCGTGTTCACGCCCGACCGCCTGCGCCTCGTGCAGGGAGCGCCGGCGCTTCGGCGCGCGTGGCTCGACCGGGCGGTCGTCAGGCTCTGGCCGGCGCTCGGCAACGTGCCTGCCGCCTACGCCCGCGCGCTGGTGCAGCGAAACCATCTCCTGCGGCGGGTGCGCGCCGGTGCCGCGTTGCCTGACGGCCTCGATGCGTGGGACGGGGTGCTCGCAGGTGCCGGTGCCGAGCTCGGGGCCGCGCGCGAGCGGCTGTGCACCCGGCTCCTGCCTCGGCTCGAGGCCAGGCTCGCGGAGCTCGGCGGCGAGCCCGGGGCCGACCCGCTGAAGCTCGTCTCGAACACCGACGGTCCCGATCTCCTGGCGACGCTCGCCGCGTCGCGCCGGCGAGACATCGACCGTGGCTCCACCGGGCGCGGGCCGCACCTGGACGACGTCGAGCTGCGTGACGGCGGCGCGGACGTCCGCCGCTACGGATCGCAGGGCGAGCAGCGGCGAATGCTGCTCGGGCTCATCCTGGCCGAGGCTGACCTGCTGGCGGAGGAGCGCGACGAGCTGCCGCTGCTCCTCCTCGACGACGTCACCGGTGAGTTCGACGCCGAGCGGCGGGGGCTCCTGCTCGACGCTGTGGGCCGCTTCGACCAGGCGATCCTGACGTCGACCGACGAGGCCGACCTCGGAGGCCGCGCGACCGCGATCGTGCGCGTCACCGACGGGGTGGCGCGGGCGGCATGAGCGACCTCGAGCAGATCCGGCCCGAGCTCGTCCTCGGCCGCCGGCCGCCGGAGGTCGAGCCCGAGCTCGCCGCCGCGCGCGAGTCGTGGGCCGAGCTCGTCGGGTTCGCCGCGGCCAGGAGCTCGTACCCTGCGCGGGTGTCCGGCGACGCGATCGTGGTCGTGTGCGGGTCGGCTCCGTGGGCGAATGAGCTCGCGATGCTGCGCCGTGAGCTGGAGGAGCGGATGGAGGCTCTCACGGGCCGTGCGCTCGGCCTGCGATTCGAGGTCGGAGACGTCCCCGAGGCGCCAACTTTGTGACACCATTGTGACGGTCGCACCGGCCGGTTCCGGCGGCCTCGTCTGGTAGACTGCATAGTGTCCGTTTTTCGCCTATTCAAGCGGGTTTACGTTTGTCTGAAACAGGCTACGACGCCAAAGACATCACAGTTCTCGAGGGCCTCGAGGCGGTTCGCAAGAGGCCCGGTATGTACATCGGCTCCACCGGCCTTCGCGGGCTCCACCATCTGGTCTACGAGGTCGTCGACAATTCCGTCGACGAGGCGCTCCAGGGGCACTGCGACCACATAACCGTCACCATCGCGCCCGACGCCCGGGTGACCGTGACCGACAACGGCCGCGGCATCCCCGTCGCGGTCATGGACGGCGTCGGGCTGCCGGCCGCGGAGGTGGTTCTCACCAAGCTGCACGCGGGCGGAAAGTTCGGTGGCACGGGGTACAAGGTCTCGGGTGGGCTGCACGGCGTCGGCATCTCGGTGGTGAATGCGCTCTCCGAGTCGCTCGACCTTGAAATTCGCCGTGACGGCCACGCCTGGCGCCAGAGCTACGAGCGCGGCGACCCGACCGGGCCGCTGACGATGGGCGAGGAGACCGACGACACCGGGACGATCATCACGTTCCTGCCCGACGGCGACATCTTCGACGAGACCGACTACTCGTTCGAGACGATCGCGCAGCGGATGCGCGAGATGGCGTTTCTGACGCGCGGCCTCCGGATCGAGCTCACCGACGAGCGCGCCGGCGGCGAGCGGGCCGACTTCCAGTTCGAGGGCGGGATCAGCGACTTCATCGCCCATGTGAACAGCGGCAAGGAGCGCGTGCACAAGGACGTCGTCTACTTCGACAGCGAGACCCCCGAGGGCGAGGTCGAGGTCGCGATGCAGTGGAACGGCTCGTACGTCGAGTCCACGTTCTCGTTCGCCAACAACATCAACACCCACGAGGGCGGCACGCACCTCTCGGGCTTCAAGTCGTCGCTAACGCGGACGCTCAACGACTACGCCCGCGCCAAGGGGCTCCTCAAGGAGAAGGAGGAGGCCCTGACCGGCGACGACTGTCGCGAGGGGCTCGCCGCGATCGTCTCGGTCAAGCTGCGCGAGCCGCAGTTCGAGGGCCAGACCAAGACCAAGCTCGGGAACCCCTCCATGCGGGGAGTCGTCGAGACGGTCTGCAACGCCAAGCTCTCGGAGTACCTCGAGGAGCACCCGCCCGAGGCGCGGGCGATCGTGAACAAGCTCATCGCCGCCAGCCGAGCGCGCCAGGCCGCCCGCAAGGCGCGCGACCTGATCCGGCGCAAGACGGCGCTCGTCGGCGGAGGCCTGCCGGGCAAGCTGGCCGACTGCACCGAGCGCGACCCGCACGCGGCCGAGCTCTTCCTCGTCGAGGGCGACTCGGCGGGAGGCAGCGCCGTGGATGCCCGCGACCGCAGGTTCCAGGCGATCCTGCCGCTGCGCGGCAAGATCATCAACGTCGAGAAGGCGCGCATCAACAAGGTGCTGTCCAACAACGAGATCCAGGCCATGATCACGGCCATCGGATCGGGCATCGGCGAGGAGTTCGACGTGACCGCCGCGCGGTACCACAAGGTGGTGCTGACCTGCGATGCCGATGTCGACGGCGCCCACATCCGTACGCTGATCCTGACCTTCCTGTTCCGGCACATGAAGGAGCTGATCGAGGAGGGCTACGTCTTCATCGCTCAGCCGCCGCTGTACCGTCTGAAGCAGGGCAACG
>JBOHBE010000404.1:0-2584 GCA_050698235.1 Gaiellales bacterium | reverse complement strand
TCGATCGTCTCGGGGAGCACGTGCAGCCGGTCGGCCGGCATCCCGCCCCGCTGGAACGTCTCGAGGTTGAACTCGCACGGCACCCACACCTCGTCGACCTCGAGCAGGCGCGGCAGCCACGTCCGCGGCACGCTGTCGGTCTCGAACATGGTGCGGGCGACGTCAGGCCCCTCCGTGTGGAGCGGCTGGCCCGGCCCGGGGATGCGATGGTGGACGAGGACGAACTCGCCCTCCGGCGTGCGCGCAAGCGCCCGTTCCACAGCCTGCTGATGCGCCGGGGGGAGCCGAACCCGGTCGTTGGTGAACCGGATGTCGCGCGCGCCGGCCGGATGCCCGGCTCGGTCAAGCGCGATCAGGTAGGCCCGGGCCTCGTCGGCGTATCCGAACGGGTCAAACAGCGACCCCGTCCAGACGAGCGGCAGCGCCTCCGGGCTCACGCGGCCAGGCGACCCCAGCGCCGCTCAGCGAGCAGCCGCAGGTTGGCGACGCGACCGTCGTCGAAGTGGTCGAGCGCGACGAACGAGCTGTCACGGTTTCGGCGGGTGTAGACCGCGTCGACGGCACCCGCGAGCGCTGCCTCTCCCTCACGCCCGCCCTCGGCGGCGACGACGAGGAGATCGGGGCAGCCCGCCTCCTGGATTCCGGCCTGGCGCATCGCCTGTCCGAGGGCGCCGGCGATCTCGGCCGGCTGGCGACCCGGCGCGTAGATGACGAGCGAGGCGTCGTCGCCGTCTCCGAACGCCTCGGTGTAGGTGCGAAGGATCTCGGGGTGCGCGACCAGCTCATCCGCGAACGCGAGCGCCGCGAACGACCGCACGCCGTCGAGCGTGACCTCGAGGCGGTCGGCCTCCGGGCTCCCCCACGGCGGGCTCGCGAACTTGCCGTCCCAGCGCGAGCGCAGGAGCTGCCAACCGGTCCGCACCTGCTCGTCGCGGCGGGCGAGGTCGGTGACCGAGGCCGACTCGAGGTGCACGAGGAGGCTCTTGGGGCAGTAGACGACGCGCAGGCCCGCGTCCCATGCCCGCAGGCACAGGTCGACGTCCTCGACGTACATCTGGAACATCTCGTCGAAGCCTCCGAGCTGCTCGTAGACCTCGCGGCGAAGCAGCATGCTGGCACCCGTCACGGCCGGGTAGTCCCTCTGCACGAGCGCGGGCGCGTACTCCGCCGGCTCGTGCCGGTGGATGTGGTACGGAAGCCCCTCGGCCTGGAGCGCGATGCCGGCGTGCTGCAGCCGCCCGTCGGGATAGAGCAGGCGGCTCCCGACGATCCCGACCAACTGGTCCTGGGCGACCTCGATGAGGGCCTCGAGCCAGCCGTTCCCGGGGATCGTGTCGTTGTTCAGGAGGACGACGTTGGCGCCCCGCGCGAGGGACGCGCCCAGGTTGCACGCCTTCCCGAATCCCAGGTTCTCGCCGGGGAACACCGCGCGCAGAACGCCGGCGGCGCGGGCGCGGCGCAGGAACGCCGCGGTCTCGTCGGTCGAGCCGTTGTCGACGACCACGACCTCGTACAGGTGCGAGGGCGTCGAGGCGTCGAGCGCGGCGAGGCACTGCCGGGTGAGGTCGACGCGGTTGAAGACGGGGATCACGATCGTCGCGGCGGGGGCGTCGCCCGGAAGGGCGGCGTAGCGCTGGCGCGCCTCGTCGACGCGGCCCTGGTCGAGGGCGGCGTGGGCCAGGCCCGTCTCGCCGCTCACGTTCCCCGGGTCGAGCTCGACCAGCCGCTCGAAGAGCGCCTCGGCCTCGACGGTCTTCCCGAGCGCGAGACGCACCGTGCCGGCCGCGGCGAGCAACGCCGTGTCGTCGGATGCGAGGTCGAGCGCCCGCTCGAGGGCGGCGTTGGCCGGCTCGAGCGCGCCCGACGCGATCGCCTGCTCGGCGATCCGGCAGACAGCCGCTGCCACCTCGGCCGGGGACGGCGCTCCGGCGTCGACCAGCGCAGAGAGGGCTGTGGGCTCGGTGACACGCTCCGCTGCCGAGGGCCGCGTCATCGCGGCGAGCACGTGCAGGAGCTCGGGATGGTGCGCGAAGGCCGGCGTGAGCGCGACGCCCATCGCGTAGGCATCGCAGAAGCCCTCCGGCGCGCGGCCGGCGTCGCCGAGCCCGGCGGGCGTCACGTAGGGGTGCTCCGCCGAGATCGCCCAGCCGAAGTCGATCAGGACCGGACGGCCATCGCGGACGAGGATGTTGTCGGTGCGGATGTCGCGGTGCGTGATGCCTCGGGCCTCGAGCTCGCCGAGGATCTCGAGGCACTCGAGCAGGAATGCCCTCGCGCCCTCGGGCGACGTCTCGGCGACGAAGCGCTCCAGATCGGAGAGCGGATAGCCGTCGACGCGCTCCATCTCGCACACGCTGGTCGGGCCTTCGCGCAGCGACGAGATCGGCTTCGGGAAGTGGTCCGAGTCGAGCAGCGAGAGCAGCGCGTGCTCGCGCTCGGCGAGCTCGAACGTGGTCTGCTTGCGCACGATCGGGCGGCCGTCCTTCTCGACGAACGCGACGCGGCTCACGTACGGCCGGCCGTCAACGACATCGAGGATGCGGCTCGAGACGACGCTGGCGGGCGGGTCGAGGTACGGCAGCTT
>JBOHBE010000403.1:0-25221 GCA_050698235.1 Gaiellales bacterium | reverse complement strand
CCCTGGGCCTTTCCGACCTTCGTCGCGATCACCAGCTCGTCGCGGTTCCCGCGCGCGGCCATCCACCGGCCGATGATCCGCTCCGACTGCCCGCGCGGGTTGCCCTCGACCCAGTCTCCGTACCCGTCGGCCGTGTCGATGAAGTTGCCGCCCGCCGCGGCGTAGGCGTCCAGCACCGCGAACGACGCGTCCTCATCGGCGGTCCACCCGAAGACGTTCGCTCCGAGGCAGAGCGGCGAGACCCTGAGGTCGGTGGGGCCGAGGGCGATGATTGGCTGCACGAGCGTCTCCTTCATGGATCGTCGAATGCGGTCGTCGACAGGTCGACCACGGACGAGCCGCCGTCGACGGGCAGCACCGCCCCGGTGATCGCCGACGCCTCGGGCGAGGCCAAAAAGACGCAGGCCGCCGCGACCTCGTCGGGGGTGACGGGCCGGCGCAGCGGCACGTGGGCCGTCGAGAGCGTGTAGGCGCCCTCGCGGTCGAGGCCGCGCCGGCCGCCGAGGCGATCCATCGAGGCATCCGCCGCCGGCGTCCGCGTCCACGCCGGGCAGACGGCGTTCACGCGCACGCCGCGCGGGCCGTAGTCGCGTGCGAGCGACCGCGTGAGCCCGACAAGCGCATGCTTGGACGTCGTGTAACCGGCGTCGTCCGGGATCGCGAACAGCCCCGCGACCGACGACACGATGACGATCGAGCCCGAGCGCTCGACCAGCGCGGGAAGGGCGGCGCGGGCGAGGACGAAGCCGCTCGTCAGGTTCGACCGCAGCACCGCCTCCCACTTCGCGTCGTCGATCTCGAGCGCCGCGGCCGAGCCGTCGCCGCCGGCGTTGGCGACGAGCACGTCGAGGCCGCCGTACGTCTCGACCGCGGCCGCGACCGCCCGCTCGGCGTCCGCAGGCTCGGCCGCATCGCCGACGCAGGCCAGACCGTCGACGTCGGCGGCCACCGCCTCGACCGGCTCGCGCCGCCGGCCGATGACCACGACGCGGGCGCCGGACGCCGCGAGGCGGCGCGCAGCCGCAGCACCGATCCCGGTTCCGCCGCCGCTCACAAGGGCCACCCTGCCGTGCACGGGCCGATTCTCGCCGCTCGGGAGCACGGCCGCGCCGCTTCGTATCCTTCGCGCAGTGTCGTCACTCCCGCTGCCCGCCGTGGTCGCGGTCTTCGCCCTGGCGGCGATCGCGGTCTGGTTCGCCGGGATCAGGCTCTCGGACACGACCGACGTCCTCGCCACCCGGCTGGGGCTGGGCGAGGCACTGGGCGGCCTGATCCTCCTGGCCATCGCCACCAACCTGCCCGAGATCGCGATCACGGTCAGCGCGTCGCTCGCGAACAACCTCGGGCTTGCGATCGGCAACATCCTCGGCGGGGTGGCGATCCAGACCGTCGTCCTGGCCCTGATCGACGCGATCGGCCTGGGCCGGGAGGACGGCCTCACGTTCCGCTCCGCGTCGCTCTCGCTCGTCCTCGAGGCCATGGTCGTCATCGCCGTCCTCGTGATCACGGTGATGGACGCCCAGCTCCCGCTCGGGCCCGCCAACGACCGGCTCGAGCCCGCGGCGGTCTTCATCGTCGCGACGTGGATCGCCGGCCTGTGGCTGGTCGGCCGCTCGCGCCGCGGCCTGCCGTGGCACCAGATGGGGAACCCACCCGACGGGCAGGAGCACCCGCGCGGCCACGCCCGGAAGAAGCGCGCGGCGCGGACGGAGCGGCGCATCGGGACGAGAGTCGCCGCCGCGGTGTTCGCTGCGGGGGCGCTCGTGACGCTGGTGGCAGGCGTCGCCCTCGAGCAGAGCGGCGAGGTGATCGCGGGGCGCGCCGGGATGAGCGGGGTCGTGTTCGGCGCGACGATCCTCGCCGCCGCGACGGCGCTCCCCGAGGTGTCGACCGGCCTGTCGTCGGTCAGGCTCGGCGACTACCAACTGGCCGTGAGCGACATCTTCGGAGGCAACGCGTTCCTGCCAGTCCTGTTCCTGCCCGCCGGCCTCATTTCGGGCCATGCCGTCCTGCCCCAAGCTCAGGCGACGGACATCTACCTGACGGGACTGGGGGCGCTCCTGACGACGGTCTACGTGGTAGGGCTGATCTTCCGGCCGCAGCGACAGCTCTGGGTGATGGGCGCCGACTCCTGGGCGGTCGTCATCCTCTACGCCCTCGGCATCGTCGGGCTCATCGGGATCACGTACGGCTGAGCGCGCCGGGCGTCAGTCGTCGATGGGCTCGGAGATGGCCGCGTGGGTCTCGGCGCCGGCGAGCCAGGCCTCGAGCTCGTCCGCGGGGAGCGGGCGGCTGATGTAGTACCCCTGGGCGACGTCGCACCCGAGCCGGACGAGCCGCTCCCAGGTGGCGGCACACTCGACACCCTCGGCGACCGTCGTCAGGCCGAGGCTCCGCGCGAGGGCGACCGTGGCCTCGACGATGCTCGAGTCGGTCTCGCTTCCGGCGAGGTCGCGGATGAAGGACCGGTCGATCTTGAGCTCGTCGACGGGAAGCCGCTGGAGGTAGGAGAGCGACGAGTAGCCCGTCCCGAAGTCATCGAGCGAGATGTGCACACCCATCTCGTGGAGGCGCGCCAGCACCTCGATCGTCCGGTTGGGGTCGAGCACGAGCATCGTCTCGGTGATCTCGATCCCGAGCGATCGCGGCTCGAGCCCGCAGCGGTCGAGCTCGGCGGCGATCGCGCCCGGAAGGTCGAGGTCGACCAGGTCGCGGACAGACAGGTTGACGGCCACCGAGAGATCGACGCCGTGGTCGCGCCACTCCCGGCACTGCTCGAGCGCGGTGCGCAGCACATGGTGCGTCAGCGGGTGGATGAGGCCGGTGTGCTCGGCGAGGTGGACGAACTCGAAGGGGCCGATCAATCCGCGCTCGGGGTGCTGCCAGCGGACCAGGGCCTCGACGCTGCGCACGCGCCCGTCGAACATCGACGCCTTCGGCTGGTAGTGGACGACGATCTCGCCCCGGTCGAGCGCATGGCGCAACTCACCGACGAGCGCCAGCCGCTCGGTCGAATGGTCGTCCGTCGACGGGTCGTAGACCTGGAGGGCCGTGCGGGTGTCCTTGGCGACGTACATCGCGATCTCGGCGTGCTGGAGCAGGGTGGTGACGTCGTCCCCGTGGTCGGGGTAGACGGCGACCCCGATGCTCGCCCTGATGTCGAGCAGCACGCCGTGGAGGACGAGCGGTGCGGCGAGCGCCGTCCGGATGCGGGCCGCAAGCCGGACGGCGGCCGACTCCTCCATGACCCTCGGCATGAGGATCGCGAACTCGTCGCCTCCCAGCCGGGCGAGAGAGTCGCTGGAGCGCAGCACGCCGCGCAGGCGCGTGGCCACCGCCGCGATCACCTGGTCACCCGCGTGGTGCCCGAGCGTGTCGTTGATCTCGCGGAAGCCGTCGACATCCATGAGCATGACAGCCGTCTCGATGCCGTCCCGCCGGGCCGCCGCGATCGCCCGCTCGGTGCGGTCTCGGAAGAGCAGCCTGTTGGGGAGGCCCGTGAGCTCGTCGTGCATCGCCTGGTGGGCGGTCCGCTCGGCGCCCCTGCGGATCGCGGCTGCCTGCCTGCCCAGAGCGAGCCCCAGAGCGCCGAGCGCGAGCATCATGAGCCCGAGGACGGCCTGCGCGGCCAGAGTCGGGCGGAGCAGAGCCGGCCGCGGCGCATCGACGACGACGTACCAGTCGTTCGCGTTCCCTGTGACGCGGGCGATCCGCTGGAAGGCGGCGCGGCGGCCGTCGGCCTCGACGGCGCCGCCGGGCCGTGCGCCGATGTCCGGCAGCGAGACCAGCGGGGAAGCGGGGCTGCCGAGCGCCGCGCCGACTCGCTGGCGCTGGCTCGAGTCGAGGACGACGTGTCCCGTCCGGGCGTCGACGACCGAGACGTGCAGGCCGCCCGCCTGTCGCACGACGGCCTCGCGCAGCGATTCGATCGAGACCTCGAAATGGAGGACGGCGCGGCCCATGCTGCCAACGGGGACGGGGGTCGCAGCGGCGATGACCCACGCGTGCGAGTCCGGCGAGATGTACGGAAACACCTGGTAGACCTGACCGGTCGGCAGGCCCAGCGTTGGCCGAACGAAGGAGTTTGCGCGCTCATCGGGCGCGAGCGCCGAGAACGGGGCGGCGACGCCGTGCTCGAGTCGTGCCACCTCGCGCCCGTTCGGCGCGATGAAGCAGGCCTCGCTGACCGACTCGCCGTCGGCGGTCCTGAGCGACCGGAGCGCGGCGTCGGCCTCGCGGACGGGCCGCGTGTGCGAGGCGATGGTCTGTTCCAGCCGCCTCGGCGCTCTGAAGACATCGCGCCAGACCGGGCTCGAGGCGCTCACGAGGATGATCGCGCGCTGCCGCGAGAAGTAGTTCGTGAGCAGCTGCGCCTCCCCAGCCGCCGTGGCGTTCAGGCGCGCTCCCTGATACCTGCGGGCGGACTGGTCCGATGCGTGGATCAGAAGCGCCGCGCCAAGCCCGAGCGGCAGGAGGCCGGCGACCATCACGACGATGATCCAGCGGGCGTGGTCACGCAGATGCGCACGGAGCGCCTGCCGGTCGGAGAGGGCGGCCATTGACCCGGTGGTCGGAGCCCGTCAGGCGATCTTGAGAGGCCGGCCCGCGGCCCACCTGCCTGAGGTAGTGCAGCTACGCAAAGACGGGCCGATCCCGCTCCGGAAGGGGACTTGACCCTGTCTCAGCGGCCGGCCGGGCAGGGGCGGAACACGCGCCCGTCCAGGTCGACGTTGAACTTCACCGCCGCGAATCCGTTCGCGGGCGCGTACACCGTCTGGCAGTAGGTCGAGAACCGGTGGCGCGGCGGGCACGGCTTGCCGGGCCCGCACACGAACCCGTCCTCGACGTATTCGGCCTCGCCCACCCACTTGGCCTGCGAGGTGAAGGCGTCGTAGCCGCATGGGTGCGCCCCGCCGAGGCCGGTGCACGTGAACCCGAACTGCCGGCTCCCGGCGACCTGGGCGGCGAAGCACTCGTCGTACTGGTAGCACTCCTCGACCACGGCGCCGTCGGTGTACCGCCGTCCCCACCACGCGAGGAGGCCCGAGTTCTTCCAGAGGGCGGTCATGCCGCTTCGATGGATGTGGTTGTCGATGCGCGCGAGCAGGTTCTGGGCATCGCCCCGCGTGAGCTGGAATCCGGTCGTCCCGGGTGGGTTGAAGCTGTCGATGTCGTCGATCTCGACCGAGTCGAAGCCCTTCCGGGCACACATCGCGATGCGCGCGTCGAACACCCGCATGACGGCGGCCACGCGGCGCATGTCGACCCACCGCTCCTGGGGGTACCCGTAGTAGACCTTGCCGAGGGCCGCAGCCGGGAAGCCGTTCGGTGACGGCGTCCCGTCGGGCCGGTAGTCCTCCCAGGCCAGGTCGAGGTAGCAGGCCGCCCGCGGATGCGGCAGCGTGCTGGCCTGCCAGGTCGTGTGCAGCGCGCCGACCTCGGCGCGCGTCGTCAGGAACCCGTCGATGTCGTAGAGGTCGACCGCCCGCGCGCCGGTGCGCTGGAGCGGCGCGACGCGGCCGATCTGCCAGTCCCACCGCATCGGGTGGCCCGTGCTGTCGAGATGCGGCGGCGCCCAGCACGTCCCCTGGCACGCGACCGGCGCCGGGAGCGGCACGACCCGCCAGGCGAACCGGTGCGTCGTCGAGCCCGCGGCGTTCGCAGCGCGGACGGCGATCCGGTGGGAGCCGAGTCCGAGCCGCTCGGTGGCGACGACCTTGCGTCGCGGCACATCGCGCCAGGCGTGGCCGTCGATGCGGTAGCGAAGCCGCGGCCGGCCGTCGCCGGCGTTGAAATGCGGCGCCGAGACCGTGAACCGCTCGGTTGTGGAGCCGGTGCTCCCCGGCGGCAGGCCGTTCACGAACGCGGTCGCCGGCGCGCGGCCGCGTGGGTAGGCCGCCGCGACCGCCCCGGCGAGCGCGTGGCGGCTGGCACGCACGACCCGGAACGAGAACGTCGCGACGTCGGTCTCGACCACCTCGGTCGCGGTCTCGACCAGCTCCAGCCGCCGGCCGGTGTCGGAATGGGCGACCGTGTAGTGCGAGGCGGCAAACGGCGTGGCGGTCGTTCCGCCGCCTGGCCGGCAGCGGCCCCCGGACGGCGAGCAGGCCCGCCACTCGTACGCCACCGCGAAGCTCAGGAGCCGGTCGCCCGCAGGGAGATGCCCGGCGTGCCAGCGCAGCCCGCGGGCATGGACGACGCTCCCGTCGCGCAGGGCGCCGGCGATCCGCGCCTGTCCGACGGCGACCGGCGGCTGGATGCCGGCCGCCAGCGCAGGCCCGGCCGCCGCGAGCACGCCGAGGGCGACGACCGCTGCGACGAGGAGGCGGCGAGGGGCCGTCACGACCCGCTCCGGATGCCGGCCGGAAGCGCGTCCCCGTGCGCCTCGATCATGGCGTCGACCATCTGCTCGATCTGCTCCGGCGAGAGCGTCGCCGACGCGTTGGGGTCGAGCAGCACCGCGTGGTGCACATGGGCGGGGTCGCCTTCGAGCGCCGCGCGGACGGTCAGCTCGCAGACGTTCAGGAACGTGCGGTTGAGCGCCGCGAGCTGCGGTGGCAGCGCGCCGATCGCCGTGGGCTGCACCCCGTTTCCGTCGACGAGGCACGGAACCTCGACGCACGCGCCCTGGGGAAGGTTCGAGATGAGCCCGTCGTTTCGGACATTCCCGTAGATGACCCGCGGCTCTCCGGTCGCCATCGAGTGGATGATCAGCGAGGCGTACTCGAGGCTGCGCTCGATCTCAAACGTCCCGCCCTCCGCGAGCGTCCGCCGCATCTCGGCGTAGAGCTCCAGGTTCTCCTCGCTCCGGCGGACGTACTCGTCGACCGGCACGCGGAACCGCGCGATCATCTCGTCGCTTCGCATGAACCACGGCAGATACTCGGCGGAGTGCTCGCTGGACTCGGTCGGGAAGTACCCGAGCCGCCGGTACATCTCGACGCGCACCCGGCGGCGCAGCTCGGGATCCCGCTCGATCGCCTGGTCGAGAAGCGGGTACAGATCCTGGCCGTCGCGCGCGAACCGCAGGATCCAGGCTTGGTGGTTCACGCCCGCGCCGAGGTAGTCGACCTCCTCGTATGGGACGCCGACGATCTCCGCCAGGCCGCGGGTCGTCCACTGCACGGAGTGGCACAGCCCGACGACCCGCTGGATCGGCGAGCCGGCGTAGGTCGCCCAGCACAGCATCGCCATCGGGTTCGTGTAGTTGAGGAGCCAGGCGTCCGGGCAGAGCTCCTGCATGTCGGCCGCGATGTCGAGCATGACGGGGATCGTGCGGAGGGCGCGGAAGATGCCTCCCACCCCGAGCGTGTCCGCGATCGTCTGCCGCAGCCCGAACCGCTTCGGGACCTCGAAGTCGATCAGGGTCGCCGCATGCCCGCCGACCTGGATCATGTTGATCACGTGGTCGCAGCCGTCGATCGCGGCGCGCCGGTCGACATGCGCCTCGATCGTCGCCCCGGCACCGAGGGCCCCGCACGTCCAGCGCGCCATCGCCTCGGCGGCCTCGAGCCGCTCGGGGTCGATGTCGTGAAGCGCGATCGTCGCGTCGGCCAATTCGGGGAACGTGAGGAGGTCGCCGAGCAGATCCCTTGTGAACTCGACGCTCCCGGCACCGATGAACGCAATTCGCGTCATGCGCGAAAGTGTTTCAGATCTGATACAAACGAGCAAGAGTGTTCACGGTCGCGGAGAGGCGCGCGCTCGACCAGCTCTCCACGCCGGGGGGTCGTCTCGGCATTCTCGCCGCCGACCAGCGCACCAAGCTGGTGGCCGCACGGAAGGACGCAGGGCTCGCGTTCGACGGCGAGGCGCTCCGCGAATTCAAGCTCGATCTCGTGCGCGCCTTCGCGCCCGACGTCCCGGCCATGCTGCTCGACCCCCAGATCGGCCTCCCGTACGTGCTCGATCAGGGCGCATTCCCGGCGCAGACCGGTCTCCTGGTGTCGCTCGAGCGAAGCGGTGCGGTGCGCTCGCCCGACGGGCTGCGCGCGGTCGAGCTCCTGCCCGACCACGGAGCCTCCGGCATCCGCCGCCTCGGCGGCACGGGGGCCAAGCTGCTCGTGCGTCTGCGCGCCGACCGCGAGGGCCCGGACGGCGCGAACGCCGCCGTGATCCGGACGGCCGTGGCCGACTGCGCCGCCGCCTCCCTGCTGCTCGTTGTGGAGGTGCTGGTGTACGCGGCCGACGACGAGGACGCCTCGACCTTCGCGGCGCGGCGCGCCGACCTGATCCGCGAGGGCGCCCTGCTCGCCGAGGAATGCGGCGCGCGCTATCTCAAGCTTGAGTACCCGGGCGACGCCGCGGCGTGCGCGAGCCTGACCGACGCGCTCGGGGTGCCGTGGGCGCTGCTCTCGGCGGGCGTCGACCACGAGACGTTCGTCGGCCAGCTCGAGACCGCCCTCGCCGCGGGGGCGTCGGGATTCATCGCCGGCCGCTCCGTCTGGAAGGAGTCGGCCGGAATGGACGGCGAGGAGCGGAGCACCTTCCTGGGCGGCGAGGCTCGCCGCCGGCTGTCCGAGCTTCTCGAGATGGTCGCCTAGGGGCGTATGGCCGACCTGCTCGTCGTGGGCGACTGCAATCCGGATCTGCTGCTCGTCGGCGGGGATCCGGTGCCTGAGTTCGGCCAGCGCGAACAGCTGGTCGACCGGGCCGTGCTGACGATCGGCGGCTCGGCGTCGATCACTGCGTGCGGAGCCGCGCGGCTCGGGCTCGCGACCGTCCTCGTGGCGTCCGTCGGCTCCGATCACTTCGGCTCCCATGTGCTCGAGCAGGTATCGGCGCGAGGCGTCGACGTCTCGCGGTGCTCGCGGAGCGAACGCGATCCGACCGGCATCACCGTCATCCTCGCACGGGGCGACGACCGCGCGATCCTGACCTCGATCGGCGCCATCGCGGCGCTCACCGTCGCGGACGTCGACCCCGACCTCCTCCGCTCGGCCCGGCACCTGCACATCGCCTCGTACTTCCTCCTCGACGGACTCCGCCCGGGGCTCCCCGACCTCGTCGCGGCAGCGCACGCCGCCGGCCTCAGCGTCTCGCTCGACCCGCAGGACGACCCCGCCGGCAGCTGGGACTCGGGGCTCCCCGAGCTCGTCCCGCACCTCGACGTGCTCTTCGTGAACGAGCGCGAGAGCGCCGCGGTCGACGCGGCCGGCTGCCCGGTTGTCGTGGTGAAGCGGGGCCCGCGGGGCGCCCTCGTCCGCACCCCGGAGGGAGTCGCCGAGCACCCGGGGGTGCCCGTTGCCATGGTCGACGCGACCGGCGCGGGCGACAGCTTCGACGCCGGCTTCCTCGCGGCGTGGCTCGCCGGGGAGCCGCCCGCCGCCGCGCTCGCGCTGGCGTGCGCGTGCGGGGCGCTCTCGACCCGCTCGCCGGGAGGGACCGACGCCCAGCCGACGCTCGAGGAGGCGAGGGCGGCGCTCCGGTGATCCTCTGCGTCGCCGCCAATCCGTCGATCGACCGCCTGTTCACGGTCGAGGAGCTCGTGCCGGGCAGCATCCACCGGCCCGCGGAGTTCGCGCAGGTGCCGGGCGGCAAGGGGCTGAACGTGGCCAGAGCGGCCGCCACGCTGGGTGGCGACGTCTGCGCCGCCGCCCTTCTCGGCGGACACGCCGGCCGGTGGATCGCACAGCAGCTCGAGGAGGAGTCGGTGCAGCTCGAGGCCACGTGGGCCGCGGCCGAGACGCGGTCGTCGCTCTCGGTGGCGGGCGCGCTCGAGGGGCTCACCGAGTTCTACGAGCACGGGCTGCCGGTGACCGAAGCCGAGTGGGCCGCATTCGCCGAGCTCGTCACGGGACTTGCCCGGCAGGCCGCCTGGATGACGCTCTCGGGCTCGCTCCCGACCGGGGCGCCGGCGGACGGCTACCACCGCCTCGCCGGCCTGACCCGCGTCGCCTTCGACACGCGGGAGGCGGGCCTCGACGGCCGGCCTGCCATCGTCAAGCTGAACGCCGCCGAGGCGGCGCTCGCGACGTCGGTCGACACCGGCGAGCGGGCTGGAGCCCTGGCCGCAGCGACGGCGCTTCATGACCGGACCGGCGGCGCGGCGATCGTCACGCGCGGCGAGGAGGGCGCCGTGATGGTGACGCCCGCCGGCGGCCGCCTCGAGGGTCGGATCGACGCGCGGGGGGCGTATCCCGTGGGCAGCGGCGACGCGTTCCTCGCAGGCCTCGTCGTCGCGCTCGACCGCGCCGCCGAGTGGCCCGAGGCGCTGGCGGCCGGGCTCGGCGCCGGGGCGGCGAACGCCGAGCAGCCCGGGGCGGGGCGGCTCGACCGGGCTCGAGCCGAAGAGCTGGCCGCGGACGCCGCTGTGACCTGATCAGCGCTCGATCCGCTCGCCGCTCACCTCGTCGAAGACGTGCACCTCGCCGGCGGGAGCGGCCAGCTGGAGGCGCTCGCCCGGAGCGACGATGGCGTTGCCCGCCAGCCGCGCGACGATCTCGCCTCCCGCGTCCGTCACTCCGTGAACGAAGACATCGCTTCCGAGCGGCTCGACCACCTCGGCGACGATCTCGACCGTGATCCCGCCCGGGAGCTCGGCCGCGGGCCGAAGGAGCTCCGGGCGGATCCCCACGACCGTGCCTGGGCCCTGCCCGGCGGGCGGCCCGGGCAGGAGGTTCATGGCGGGGCTGCCGACGAACCGGGCGACGAACACGTTCCTCGGCCTGCGGTAGACGTCCTCCGGCGTGCCCACCTGCTGGAGCCGCCCCCTGTCCATCACGGCGATGCGATCGCCGAGCGTCATGGCCTCGACCTGATCGTGGGTGACGAAGATCATGGTGGTCTCGAGGCGCGCGTGGAGCTGCTTCAGCTCTGCGCGCAGCTCTGCGCGCAGCTTCGCGTCGAGGTTGGACAACGGCTCGTCGAGCAGGAAGGCGACCGGTTCGCGGATCAGCGCCCGGCCCATGGCGACGCGCTGGCGCTGCCCCCCGGAGAGCTGGGCGGGCCGGCGGCCCAGGAGCTCGGTCAGCTCGAGCATCTCGGCCACGTCCGTGACCCGCAGGGCGATGTCGGCACGCGCCATCCGCCGCCGCTCGAGCGGGAACGCGAGGTTCTTGCGGACGGTCATGTGCGGATAGAGGGCGTAGCTCTGGAACACCATCGCGATGTCACGGGCCGCCGGCGACAGGCCCGCGACGTCGCGGCCCGCGATCTCGATCGCACCGGCCGTCGGCTGCTCGAGCCCCGCCACCATCCGGAGCGCCGTGGATTTCCCGCACCCGGACGGGCCGACCAGCACCATCAGCTCCCCGTCGGCCACCGCCAGGTCGAGCGCGTCGACCGCCGTCGTCTCGTCGCCGAACATCTTTGTCACCGCGCGGAACTCGACCTTGGCCACCGTTTACCCCTTGACCCCTGTCGAGGCGAGCGACTGCACGAACCACCGCTGGGCGAAGATGAAGACCAGGAGCATCGGCGCGAGTGCCATCACGTTGCCGGCCATCAGGAGCGACCAGTTCGTCTGGTGCGCGCCCTGGAATGAGGCCAGGCCGATCTGCACGGTGCTCTGGTTCGTCGACGAGATGACGATCAGCGGCCACAGGAAGTCGTTCCACGTCCACAGGAACGTGACGATCCCGAGCGTGGCGAGGGCCGGCATCGAGAGCGGGAGCACGATCCGGAAGAGCACGCCCAAACGCGAACACCCGTCGATCCGGGCGGCCTCCTCGAGCTCGATCGGGAGCGTCCGGAAGAACTGGCGAAGGAGAAAGATCCCAAACGGCGTCACCAGGTTCGGCGCGATCAGGGCACCGAGCGAGTCGACGAGCCCCAGGTGCTGGACGATCAGGAACGTCGGGATCATCGTCACCTGAAACGGCACCATCAGCGTCGCCAGGAGCGCGATGAACGTCACGTCGCGCCCGAAGAAGCGCATCCGCGCGAAGGCGTAGCCCGCCAGGCTACACAGGACCAGGTTTCCGATCACCGCAGCGCCTGTCACGATGAAGCTGTTGGCGAAGAAGCGGCCGAACGGGGCCGCGTCGAGCGCGTCGGGATAGTTCTGCCAGTGGATGCCCGACGGGATGAGGGTCGGCGGGAAGTGGCGCGTCTCGGCGAGCGTCTCGACCGACGTCACGAGCATCCACACGAGCGGCAGGAGCATCACCGCGGCGAGCGGGACGAGGACGACGTGCCGGGGGTTGAACGGCCACGTCCTCATGAGCTGTAGTGCACCCGCCGGTTCCCGAGCCAGAGCTGCACCACCGAGAACACGAGCGTGATCAGGAAGAGCACCTCGGCGACGGCCGCCGCGTAGCCGGCGTGGAACAGCTCGAACGCCTGGCTGTAGAGGTAGTAGACGAGCACCGTCGTCGCGTGGAGCGGCCCGCCCCGGGTGGTCACGTAGATCTCGTCGAAGACCTGGAGCGCGTTGATCGTCGACCACACGATCAGGAACAGCGTCGCCGGCGAGAGCAGCGGCCAGACGACATGCCGGAACGTCGCCCACCGGCCGGCGCCGTCGAGTTGCGCCGCCTCCATCAGATCCTCGGGGATGCCCTGGAGGGCGGCCAGGTAGATGATCACGTCGAACCCGAGCCAGCCCCAGACCGTCATCAGCACGATGGCGTAGAGCGCCTGGTCAGGATCCTGGAAGAAGCCGTACGGGCCGAGCCCGACCTTTCCCAGGAGGAAGTTGGCAATGCCATAGGTCGGGTCGAGGAGCCAGTTGAAGATGATCCCCGTCGCGACGGTCGAGGTCGCGACGGGGACGAAGACGGCGGTGCGGTAGAAGCGCGAGAACCGGATCGGGCGGTGAAGCAGGAGCGCGACGCCCATCGCACCGCCCACCGACAGGGGCACGAACAGCACCGTGTAGACGAGCGTCCGGCGGATCGAGTCGCGAAAGACCTGGTCGTGGACGAGCGCGCGATAGTTGTCGAGGCCGACCCACGTCGGCGTCGTCAGCAGGTCGTTCTGCTGGAACGACAGCACGAGCGCCCATCCGATGGGCAGGATCCCGAACACCCCGATCAGGACCACCGCAGGCAGGACGAACATCCAGCCTGCGAGGTGGTCCGAGCCGAGCGCTCTTCGGATCACGGCCCGTTCGCGAGGATCTGGTCGACCTGCTGGGCGGCCTGGTCGAGCGCCTGCTGCGGCTGGGCCTTTCCGAGCAGGATCGCCTGGATCGCCTGCCCCATCGCCTGGGAGATCTCGTTGTAGGTCGGGAGCACGGGCCGCGCCTTGACGGCGTTGTGCTCGTTGTCGACGAACGTGGCGACGCCGGGATACCTGTCCGTGTACTTGGGATACGTCGCCGTCTGGGTCTGCGACGCCCGGATCGGGAGGTCACCCGTGGCGAGCGACCACCGCATCGCCTGCTGCGTGGACGTGAACCACTTGAGGAACGTCCAGGCGGCGTTTCGGCGAGCGTCGCCGTTGTCGAGCATCACCCACTGGTCGGGGCCGGAGATCGTCTGGTGGTTCACGTCGCCGGGGAGGATCTGGATGCCGTAGTCGACATCCGGGAACCCGGAGAGGTCCCACGGCCCGGTGAAGAGCATGCCGATCTTGCCCGAGTTGAAGAGGTTGGCGTAGTTGCCGTTGCCGCTGTCGAGGTAGACCGAGTGGTCGACGGTCGCCATCTGCTGGAGCAGGGTGGCGGCCTTCACGCCGGCCGGGGAGTTGAACGCCGCATGCTTCTGGTCGGGCGTCAGGATGTCGCCGCCGGCCTGCCAGAGGAGCGCGTCGAAGCGCCACACGGTGTCCTCGCTCGCATCGTTCACGTAGGCCCAGCCGAACTGCTTGGCCGAGGGGTCGGTCAGGCGCTTGGCCGCGGCCCGGAAGTCGTCCCAGGTCCAGTCGGCCGTCGGGTAGGCGAGCCCGGCCTGGTCGAAGAGCTTCTTGTTGTAGACCAGGGCCAGGTTGTCGACGAGTGCCGGGACGCCGACGATCTTGGGGCCGACGGACACGGCCTGGCGCTCAGCCGGCCAGAAGTCGTTCCAGTTGATCGACGGATCCGCCTTGATGAGCGGCGCCAGGTCGACCGCCTTGGGCGTGCGGGCCATGTTCGCGGCCCACGAGCCGTACAGGTACACGATGTCGGGATACGAGCCTCCGCGGATCGCGGTCAGCACCTTCTGAAGCGCGTAGTCGGCGTTCCCGTAGTTCTGCACGGTCACGTGGATCTTGGGATGCGTTGCGTTGAACCGAGTCGCCGCGGCCGTCAGCGCCTTGCCCTCGACGTCGACGTACCCGTGCCACATCACGATGTTGACCTTGCCGCCGCTCGACGAGTCGGAGCCGCCGCCGCAGCCGGCGACGAGGACGGTGAGCGCGACGGCAAGAAGGGCGAGCGAGCGTCTCATTGGAGCACCACCGATCGTGTCAGATTGCGGGGGTTGTCAGGGTCGAGCCCGCGCAGGTGCGCGAGCGAGATGGCGAGCCGGTGAGCGAGCACGAGCGAGGCGAGCGGCTCGGCCTCGGGGTCGAGCAGCGTCGCCCCGGTCGCCCGGATGTCGGACGCCAGAGCGGGGTCGATGTCGCCCATCGGGACGACGAGCGTGCGGCCGTCAGCGAGGGCGATCGGCCCGTGCCGGTACTCCATGGCGGGGTACGCCTCGCTCCACGCGAGCGCCGCCTCGCGGAGCTTGAGCGCAGCCTCGCACGCCAGCCCCACAGTCCAGCCCCGGCCGAGGAAGTGGAAGCGGTCGAAGCTCCCGGGGTCGACGGGCAGCGGCCGCCCGAGCACGTCCTCGGCCGCCGCGGCCGCGGGAGCCGTGTCGATGCCCAGGTGCGTCAGAAGCAGCACGAGCGCCGCCGTCGCGAACCTCGTCTGGACGACCGAGCGCTCGTCCGCGAACGGAAGGGCGACGGTTTGCCCGGCCGCACGCGCCAGAGGGCTCTCGGGCACAGCCGTCAGGGCGACCGTCGGGATCGTCTCGCCGATCACGGCCACGGCGTCGAGCACCTCGGTCGTCGTGCCCGAGCGGGAGACGGCGAGGAGCGTGTCGTACGCCCGGCCCGTCGGGAACTCGGACGCCGCGAACGCGTCGGTCTCGCCCAGGCCGCCGGCCTCGCGGGCGGCGGCATACGCCGCTGCGACGAACAACGATGTGCCGCAGCCGACCACCCCCACGCGGGCGCCGTGGCGAGGCAGGACGTCCGTGGCCGCCAACCGCCGGGCCTCACGCCAGACGACGGGTTGGCTCGAGACCTCCTGCTCGATTGCGCTCATATCGGCTGACTTTATGCCGAAAACGATCAAATATCAACGAGCTTCCTGCTCGTTTTGGCCGGTAGACTGACGCGATGCGCCAGGCGGACCGGTTCGGTGTCATCGTCGAGCGGTTGTCGGAGGACGGCTCGGTGGCGGTCGGCGAGCTGGCCGGCCAGCTCGGCGTGTCGGCCGCGACGGTTCGCCGCGACCTCGCGCTGATGGAGGAGCAGCGACTGCTCGACCGCACCCACGGCGGCGCCGTCGCCCACGGCGTCCTCTACGAGCTCCCGCTGCGCTACCGAAGCGCCCGGCACCAGGAGCAGAAGGCCCGCATCGCGCGGGCGGCGGCCGCGCGGGTTCCGGACGGCTCGGCGATCGGCATGACCGGCGGCACGACGACCACGGAGGTGGCGCGGGCGCTGGCCGACCGCGAGCAGCTCACGGTCGTGACGAACTCGCTCAGCATCGCATCCGAGCTGGCCGTCCGGCCCAATCTGAAGCTGGTGGTGACCGGCGGCGTCGCCCGGACCGAGTCCTACGAGCTGGTCGGCCCGCTTGCCGAGAGCTCGCTCGCCAGCCTGAACCTCGACCTCGTGGTGATCGGCGTCGACGGCATCGACATCCGTGCCGGGTTCACGACCCATCACGAGGTCGAGGCCCACACCAACCGCGCGCTCATCGAGCGGGCCCGGCAGGTCATCGTCGCCGCCGACAGCTCGAAGATCGGCCAGGTGGCCTTCGCGCGCATCTGCGACCTCGACGAGGTGCACGAGGTGATCACCGACGACGCCGCCGACCCCGCCCTGATCGAGGCGATCCGGGCCGCGGGCATCGCGGTCACGCTGGTGAAGGCGGGCGCCGGGCGGTAGCGACCACGAGCGAGCGCTCGAGGCGGACGCTCCCGGGCGCGCCGATCCTGCGCTCGATCTCGGCGACGACCGCCTGCTCCTCGGCCGGCGACAGCGTGGCGGCGAGGCGCCGGAAGTGCCCGATGCCGCCGACGAGGTCGCGCCAGTGGTCGGCAGCCGACGCCGGCCGGAGCTCGTCGCGAATCACGGCACCCGTCGCCTCGAGGCCAGCGGAGCGGTGCAGGTCGACCAGCTCGCCTGCGTCGCCCAGGCGGCCGAACACCCGCGCGAAGGCGGCACGGTCGGGGCCGAGCACTGCGCCCACGGCGTCTCGCGGCTCGCCGAACCACGGGTTCTCGTCGATGCGCGCCCACACCGCTGTGACGACCGGGCCGCCGGGCGCGACGACCCGCGCGACCTCGCCGAGCACCGCGACCGGATCCGGGGCGATCATCAGCGAGAGCCGGCTCACGACGGCGGCGAACTCTCCGTCGGCGAACGGCAGCGGGTCGGTCATGTCGGCGAGCAGGAACCGGGCATCTGCGCCCTGCCGCTCGGCGCGCTCGCGTGCCTCCGAGAGCCGCCCCTCGCTGGCGTCGATGCCCGTGACCGCAGCTCCGCGGGCGGCCAGCTCGACGGTCAGCCGTCCGCTGCCGCAGCCCACGTCGAGCACCGACGTCGCGCCCTCGGTCGCGGAGAGGATCTCGGGAAAGCCCGGCGGCAGCCGCCGGTCGCTGCTCACTGAGCCGTCACGCCGCCAATGTAGCGGGCCGGGTCGGCCTCGAACCGCGCCCGGCAGCCGGAGCAGCAGAAGTGGTACGAGACGCCGTCCACGACGACCATCTCGCCGACGGGCTCGCTCGGGACGCGCATCCCGCAGACCGGGTCGACGGCCTCGGCGACGGTCACGGCCCCCGCGTTCCAGATGTCCCCGGCGGCGGAGTGGCGCCAGGCGACGAGCTCGGCGAGGACGGCGACGGCGATCTCCTCCTGCCGCAGCGGGCCGAGGTCGAGCCCGGCCGGGCTGCGGACGCGCGCGAGCGCCGCGTCGTCGATCCCCCGGTCGCGAAGTACGGCGAAGACCGACGCCGCCCGACGTGTGCTCGCCACGAGCCCGACGTAGCCCGCTCCCGAGCCGAGGGCCGCCTGGAGCGTGTCCTCGTCGCCATGCCCCATCGCCGCGACAACGACGGCGTCCGGTGAGCCGGCGACGTCGGCGGTCACCCGCCAGCCCACGGTCGGGGCAAGCTGGCTCAGGGCCCGGGCGGCCGGGCTCTCGCCGACCACGGCCAGGAGCGGCCCGGCGACGCACGGCTCGAGCAGCACCTCCACCGTGCCCTCCGACGCGCACGTCGTGGCCACGACGACGTCGACCCCGTCCGGGTCGTCGTCGCCCTCGGGCCCGATCCGTACGAGGCGCGGCTCGCCGGCGGCGAGCGCGCGCAGCGACTCGCGGATCACCACGGGCTCCGCGCACGCTCCTCCCACCCAGCCGGCGATGGTTCCGTCGGCCCGTACCAGGGCTCGATCCCCGGTACGGGTCGACGCGGGGCGGCGGACGCGGACGACCGTCGCGAGCACGTACGGCTCGCCGTCAGCGGCGAGCCTGCCGGCCAGGACGATGACGTCGTCGGGTGTCACTCGGCCAGCCCCACCTCCACCAGTGCCTGCCACACCTTCGCGGGCGTGACGGGCATCTCGAGGTTGCGGATCCCCGCGTGGGCGAGCGCGTCGACCACGGCGTTCACGTAGGCGGCCGGGGAGCCGACCGTCGCGGACTCGCCGACGCCCTTCGCGCCGAACGGATGGTGCGGCGACGGCGTGACCGTCTCGTGCATCTCGAACTTCGGGGTCTCCCAGGCGGTCGGCAGCAGGTAGTCCATGAAGCTTGAGCCGATGCAGTTGCCGTCGTCGTCGAACGTGATCAGCTCCATCGCCGCGATGGCGAAGCCCTCGGTCAGGCCACCCGTGATCTGGCCCTCGACGATCATCGGGTTGATGCGCACGCCGCAGTCGTCGACCGCGACGACCCGGAGCACCTTCCACTGGCCCGTGCCGCGGTCGATCTCGACGACCGCCGCGTACGTGCCGAACGGGAACGTCATGTTCGGCGGGTCGTAGTAGGTGACGCCCTCGAGACCGGCCTCGAGGCCGTCGGGCAGGTTCGTGTAGGCCGCGAACGCGCAGTCCTGGATCGTCTTCGACTTGTCGGGGCTGCCCTTGACGTGGAACGACCCGTGCTCCCACTCGAGGTCGTCCTCGGACGCCTCGAGGAGGTGCGCGGCGATCGTGCGGGCCTTATCGCGCAGCTTGCGCGCGATGATCGCCGTGGCGGCGCCGCTGGTCGGCGTCGAGCGGCTGGCGTACGTGCCGAGGCCGTACGGCGTCGTGTCGGTGTCGCCCTCCTCGACCGCCACGTGCTCGGCCGGGATGCCGAGCTCCTCCGCGACGATCTGGCCGTAGGTCGTCTCGTGGCCCTGGCCCTGCGACTTCGTCCCCAGCTTCAGGATCGCCTTGCCGGTCGGATGGATGCGAAGCTCGGCCGAGTCGAACATGCGAAGGCCCGCGATGTCGTAGGTCTTGCCCGGCCCGGCACCGACCACCTCGGTGAACGAGGCAACGCCGATCCCGATCAGGCGGCCCTCGGCGCGCGCAGCCTCCTGCTCCTTTCGCAGCTCCGTGTAGCCGAGCTTCTCGAGAGCGAGGTCGTGGGCCTTGCCGTAGTCGCCGGAGTCGTATTCGAACCCGGTCGCCGACGTGTACGGGAACTGGTCCGGCTTTATGAAGTTCTGCGTGCGGAACTCGGCCGGGTCGACGCCGAGCTCGTACGCCGCCGTCTGCACCAGGCGCTCGATCAGATACGACGCCTCGGTGACACGGAACGAGCACCGGTAGGCGACGCCGCCGGGGGCCTTGTTGGTGTAGGCGCCGACCGCGGTGACGTGCGCCGCGGGGATGTCGTAGGAGCCCGTGCAGATGTGGAACAGCCCGGCCTTGAAGCGGCTCGGCTGGGCGTCGGCGAAGAACGCGCCGTTGTCGGAGAGGAGCGACGCGCGCAGGCCGGTCATGCGGCCATTCTTGATCGCCAGCTCGCCGCGCATGTGGTAGTCGCGGGCGAAGCCGGTCGAGATCAGGTTTCCGAACCGGTCCTCGATCCACTTCACCGGCTGGCCGATGAGGAGCGACGCCGCGGTGGCAATGACGTACCCCGGGTAGATCGGGACCTTGTTGCCGAAGCCCCCGCCGATGTCGGGCGAGACGATCCGGATCTGGTGCTCGGGAAGCCCCGCGACGATCGCAAACAGCGTGCGGTGCGCGTGCGGAGCCTGCGACGTCATGTAGATGGTCGCCTTGCCGGTGGCCGGATTGACGTCGGCCACGCATCCGCAGCACTCGAGCGGCGCCGGGTGGCAGCGCGGGTAGAACGTGTCGAGCGAGACCACCTTGTCGGCCTCCGCGAACGCGCGGTCGGTGGCCTCCTTGTCGCCGGTCTCCCAGTCGTAGATGTGATTGTCGGTCTGGCCGTCCTTGTCGTCGCGGATGACCGGGGCGCCGTCCGCGAGCGCCTGCTGCGGCGAGGTGATCGCCGGCAGGATCTCGTAGTCGACGTCGATCAGCTCGAGCGCGTCACGGGCGATGTAGGCGCTCTCGGCGACGACCGCCGCGACCTCCTGGCCCTGGAAGCGCACCTTGTCGGTGACAAGGACGGCCTGGGTGTCACCCGAGAGCGTCGGCATCCATGCCAGGTTGTGCTGCGCCATCAGGTCGCCGGTCACGACCGCGACGACTCCGGGCAGGGCCGCCGCGCGGGTCGTGTCGATCGACTTCAGGCGGGCGTGCGCGACAGGGCTGCGCAGGAGCTCCATGTGGAGCATGTTGGGCAGCGTGATGTCGTCGACGTAGTTGCCGCGGCCGCGGAGGAAGCGGCCGTCCTCGAGCCGCTTCACCGAGTGTCCGAGGCCGCGTGGTTCGACTGTGGCCATTACGAGCTCCCCTCGGCGATCGCGGCGGCCGCGTGCTGCACGGCCTTCACGATGTTCTGGTATCCGGTGCAGCGGCACACGTTCCCCGAGAGCGCCCACCGGATCTCCTCCTCGGTGGGGTTCGGGTTCTCGGCGAGGAGCGCCACCGAGGTGAGCATCATCCCCGGCGTGCAGAACCCGCACTGGAGCCCGTGCTCCTCGTGGAACCCCGTCTGGATGGCGTGCAGCTGCGCACCCTGGGCAAGCCCCTCGACCGTGCTGATCTCGCGGCCCGCGGCCTGCACCGCGAACATGGTGCACGACTTCGTCGGGACGCCGTCCACGAGGACGGTGCACGCACCGCAGCTCGTCGTGTCGCATCCGATGTGGGTGCCCGTGAGGCCCAGCGTCTCGCGCAGGAAGTGGACGAGCAGAAGCCGCGTCTCGACCTGGGCAGAGCGCTCCTTGCCGTTCACCGACACGGTCAGTGCGGCGGTGTGAGTCGTCTCGCCGACGGTGGTGGCCACGTTCACTCCCCTTCCTGGCCGGCCTGGGCCTCGGCAACCGCCTGGCGCAGACCACGCTCGGTGTAGACGCGGACGACGCTCCGCTTGAAGTCGGCCGTCCCGCGGACGTCGTCGCGGGGCTGGGCAGCCTCGGCCGCCAGCTTCGCCGCCTCCTTGATCGCCTCCTCGTCGGGAGCGCGCCCCGCGAGCGCCTCTTCGGCCGCCCGCGCGCGCATGTTGGTGGGACCGACTCCCGTGAGGGCGATGCCGGCCCGGGCGATCGTCCCGTTCGAGAGCGCGACGTGCACCGCGACACCGACGGTCGCGAAGTCGCCGATCTTGCGCTCGAGCTTCAGGTACGTCCCGCCGGCTCGGGCTCCCGGGTTGGGGACGCGCACCTCGGTGATGATCTCGCTCGGTGCGAGCGTCGTCATGAACGGGCCTGCGAGCAGGTCGCCGATGGAGCTCGTGCGCGACGCCCCGCCCGAGCCGCGGATCGCGACCTCGGCGCCCGCCGCGAGCAGCACCGACGCCCAGTCGCCCTGCGGGTCGGCGTGCGCGAGCGAGCCGCAGACCGTCCCGTGGTTTCGCACGATCGGGTCGGAGATCTGCGGCGCCGCGCGCCCGAGGGTCGCATAGCGCCCGCGCAGGTGCTCGGAGCGCTCACAGTCCTTGTGGCGGACCCGCGCGCCGATCACGATGCCATCGGGACCGGACACGATCGCGTCGCCGAGGTCGGTGACGCCGTTGATGTCGATGAGCGCCGCCGGCGCCGCGAACCGCAGTTTCATGAGCGGGATCAGGCTCTGGCCTCCGGCCAGCACCTTCCCGTCGTCGCCGTGCTCGTCGAGGTGCGCGATCGCATCGTCGAGCGTCGTGGGCGCCAGGTACTCGAAGCTGGCTGGGTACACGAAGTCCCTCCCTCCGACAGGCGCACCCGGCTTCCGCGGGCCGGGCCGACCGTCGCTGAAGATGCGATGAGGATACCGGGTTTGGCGGCCTATCGCCGTGTCGCCAGCAGTGGCCCGAGACCGTGAAACATTGGTACCTGGTACCAATGTTTCAACACCGGCCGATCTCGAGCGTGATGATCCGCCTCGACGCGAAGATGACCTTCCGATGAAGCTGCGCCGCCTCGCACTGCTCGCATTGCTGTGTCCGGCAACCGCCTGCTCCTCTTCCCATCACGCGACCTCGGCGTCGCAGGCCTCGGTCACGTGCAAGACGACGCCTCTCCATCACGGCGCGGCGCCGAAGTGGACGGCTGCTGCCTGGTTCACCTCCTCCGCCGGCTTCGCGTCTCATCTGCGCTACGCCATGTCCGCCAGCGGCAACGTGGTCGGAGTCCTCTTCGCCCATCGGCTGCGCGCCGGCCGGCCCGAGAACCCGGCCAACAAGATCCTCTGGATTGTCCGCCAGGCTCGCAACGGACAGCCCCTGCACATCCATGCGCAGCCGATCGGCTTCTCCGCCTCGGGCGTCTCCACGACGTGGCCGGCCGACTCCGGACCTGGCGAGATCTACCCATCGATCGACGACGTGCCTGTCCCCGGTTGCTGGCGCCTCACCCTGCGCTGGGCGGGCCACACCGACGTGGTCGCCCTCCACTACAGCTCGTAGGCAGGCGGCTTCAACCGGCGGCCGCTTCCGGCCGATAACGCGGGCATGGCAGTGCGCTGGTCGCTCAAGTTCGGCGTGCGCGCCCGCGTGCGCCGCGGGCTGTCCGCCCTTGCCCGCCGCAGCCGGCTCGCCTGGACGGGCGAGGAGCAGCTCAGGCTCGCGATGGCCGCGTCGCGGATGGGCACGTTCGAGTGGGACCTGCGAACGAACCGGGGCGAGATGTCGCCAGAGCTCGAGGCGATCCACGGTCTGGCGCCCGGCGAGTTCGACGGAAGCCGCGAGATGATGATCGAGCTGGTGCACCCCGACGACCGCGAGGAGTTCCTCGCCGGGTTCGCGCGGGCGACGGCGGAGGGCGGCAGGTACGAGACCGAGTTCCGGATCGTGCTCCCGACCGGCGAGGTGCGCTGGCGCACCGCGGTCGCCACGATTCAGAACGACGCCGACGGCACCCCGTGGCGCATCGTCGGCGTCGGCCAGGATGTCACCGACCGCCGCACCGCCGAGGAGACGCTGGCCGAGGCGCGCGCCCGGTACCAGCGCATGGTCGAGCAGCTCCCGCTCGTCACCTACGTCGAGAGCCTCGACGCCGAGAGCGCCCTCTACATCAGCCCGCAGATCGAGGAGCTTGCCGGCTACACGGCCGACGAGTGGATGGCCGACCCGAACTTCTTCGGCAAGGTGCTCCATCCCGACGATCGCGACCACGTCCTCGGCGAGTTCGCGGAGATGCACCGTACGGGCGACATGTTCGACGGGGAGTACCGGGTGGTCGCGCGCGACGGCCGGATCGTGTGGGTGCACGACGTCGCCGTCCGGGTGCGCGACGAGGCCGGGAGTCCGCTCTACTCACAGGGCTACATGGTCGACGTCACTGCCCGCCACGCCGCGGAGCAGGCCCTCGCCGAGAGCCGGGCGCAGCTCGAGCAGCGGATGCGAGACATCGAGCACCAGGCGCTGCACGACGCCCTCACCGGCCTTCCGAACCGCACGCTGTTCCACGACCGGGTCGAGCAGGCGCTCCGGGCGGCGCGCCGCGCAGGCGGCGGCGTCTGCGTGATGCTTATCGACCTCGACCGGTTCAAGGAGGTGAACGACACGCTCGGGCATATGAGCGGCGACGTCCTCCTCCGGGAGGTCGCCCAGCGGCTGGGCACGCCCGTGCGCGAGTCCGACACCGTCGCCCGTCTCGGGGGAGACGAGTTCGGCGTGCTGGCGACGGGGATCGCGACGCAGACCGACGCGCTCGTCCTCGCCGAGAAGCTCCGCGAGGCGCTGTCCGCGCCGATCATCGTCGGCGGGCTGGCGCTCGAGGTCGAGTCGAGTATCGGGATCGCGCTCGCCCCCGACCACGGGGCCGACGTCGACACGCTGATCCGGCACGCCGACGTCTCGATGTACGAGAGCAAGAAGACCCACAGCCCCGCCGTGTACTGCCCCGAGACGGACCACCACTCGCGCGTGCGCCTCACGCTCGTGGCCGACCTGCGCCGCGCCCTCGAGCGCAAGGAGCTCGTCGTCTACTACCAGCCGCAGGCCAGCGCCGTGACCGGGGCCGTCCGGACGATGGAGGCGCTCGTGCGGTGGGAGCATCCCGTCCACGGCCTGCTTCCGCCCGACCAGTTCGTGCCGCTCGCCGAGCAGACGGGCCTCATCCGCCCGCTCACGCTGTACATGCTGAACGCCGCGCTCCGGCAGTGCGCCGCCTGGCGAGGCGCCGGCTACGACGTCGCGGTCGCCGTCAACGTGACGGGCCGCGACCTGCTCGACCTGCGGTTCCCCGAGCAGGTCGCCGAGGCGATCGCCCGCGCCGGCGTCGAGCCCGACGCGCTCGAGCTCGAGATCACCGAGAGCACGATCATGACCGACGCCGCCCGGGCGCGATCGGTGCTGGTGCAGCTGAGCGAGCTGGGAGTGCGGCTCGCGATTGACGACTTCGGGAGCGGCCACTCGTCGCTCGGGTATCTGAAGCGACTGCCGATCGACGTGCTCAAGATCGACCGCTCGTTCGTGATCAACATGGCCGACGGTACCGACGACGCGGTCATCGTCCGCTCGACGATCGACCTCGGCCACAACCTCGGCCTCGAGGTGGTCGCGGAGGGAGTCGAGTCGGAGGAGGCCCTGACCCGGCTGTCCGAGCTGGGCTGCGACACCCTCCAGGGCTACTTCCTGGGCCGCCCACAGCCGACCGAGGCGGTCGAGTGGATCGTGCGGCGGCTGGCGAAGAAGCTCCCGCCTGGCGACCTCCGCCAAGCCGCCACCGGCGACTGACGGTCAGCCGTCGTCCAGCGACTCTGCGAGCAGCGTGGCCACATCGGCCACGCGCAGGTCGCGGCCTGACGTGCGCACCCCGTCGTCGAGCATGATCGTGCAGTAGGGGCACGCGACCGCCAGCGTGTCGGCGCCCGTCTCGGCCGCTTGGCGGACGCGCTCCTCGTTGATGCCCGTCCCCCGCTCCTCCATCCACATGTGCGCGCCGCCGGCGCCGCAGCAGAACGTCTTCTTGCCGCTCCGCTCCATCTCGACCGGCGTCCCCACGGCGGCGACCAGCTCGCGCGGCTCGGCCATCACGTCGTTGTGACGGGCCAGGTAACAGGAGTCGTGGTAGGTGATCGGTTTGTCGCCACCGCCGGGAGCGATCCGGCCCTCGCGCACCAGCTCGGCCAGAAGCTCGGAGTGGTGCACCACCTCGTAGCTCCCGCCGAAGTCGGGGTACTCGTTCGAGAGCGTGTTGAAGCAGTGCGGGCACGACGTGACGATCTTGCCGACGCCGGCTGAGTTCAGGGTCTCGACGTTCTGCTCGGCGAACGCCTGGAAGACGTACTCGTTGCCCATCCGCCGGGCGGGGTCGCCGGTGCACGCCTCGCGTGGGCCGAGGATGGCGAAGTCGACCCCGGCGACCTTCATGAGCTTCGCCGTCGACTCGGCCGACGCCTTGGCGCGCTCGTCGAACGAGGCCGCACAGCCGACCCAGTAGAGCACCTCCGGCGCGGGATCGCCCGGCTCGAGCACGCGGACGCCGAGGCCCTCGGCCCATGCTGCACGTTCGGCTTGGGCCTTCCCCCATGGGTTGGAGGAGCGCTCGACGTCGCGCAGCATCGGCTCGGCCTCGGCCGGGA